>JANJXE010000147.1 GCA_024709185.1 Paludibacter sp. | reverse complement strand
GGCAGGAAAGAATGCGTTGTACGACGAACTATTGATGAGATGATTACATTTTCCAATTCCATTTATGACACCTATGATAACAAATAATCCGAATACATTCTCTCCAATTTTAGAAAGTGTACTTTTTGTATTTTCGCTTTTTCTGTCACCTTCTTCATTCATTCTTCGAATATCTGCTGTATTCATGCCATGACAGTATGTCATTATAGTATCAATTAACTCAACCAGTGTATCTTTATCATTTTCTAAATCTTGAATAAGTTGATTAATCATTTTTTCAGCCTCAATAGCATCAAAAAAACTATTTCTATCAAGTATATCTTTTATTTCTTTTATGCTAGAATCATAATTGTGTGATAATGAAAAACCACGATACATATGATTCGGAATCTCAGAGTATTGATTACATACAATTTTTAATTCATCATAAAAGGGCTTATAAGTCTTCCAATCGTTTTTTATTTCTTTTATCTGTGATTCAACTTTTGAGATTCTCGCTCTTTTTATGGCAATAATCAGATTATTTATTTGTTCTCTGATAACATTGAATAAATTATCGGCATTTGCTTTCAATACATATTTAACATCAGTGTTAAACAAAAATCTTAAATGTTGAATACTTTTTTCAGCATTTCCAATTTGAGCGTTTTGTATTGCATTTTGATAATATGCTTCAAGAAGATTTGGTGAAATAGTAAGGGCTTCATGGGTTAATTTTTCAGCCTCCTGAATTTTATCCATGTCAAATAAAATCAGACTTTGATAAAGTAGCGAAAAACTTGTATAATAATTAGATTTAGGTCTTGAGTATTTAACGGCCTTTTCAAAGTATTCCAATGCTTTTATTTTATCAACTAAATGAAAAAGATATATCATACCAATGCTGATATGAATTGAAAAATCATATCTATTGTTCTTTTCAGATAATAAAAAGTCTTCCAGCGCATCTTCGTACCACCCATTTCCATACGCATCTTGAGCTCTCATTTTTAATTCTTTTGCCTGGGTGTCTAATGGAGACATCAAGACTCTTATGATATCATTAAGAACCTTTCGATTTTGCTCAAAGTGCCATACAACTTCAGATATTCCCCATTCAAATGTCGATTTCATCTCAGCTAAACCACCTGATATTTCTTGAATACCATCTGAAATTAATTCGAAGTTTGTACTGAGCATTTTTGAAATCTGTTCATTACTTGCAATAATAGAGTTTGCCGATTGAATTTGAGACTCTAATTGCTTTTTGGAAGCTTCTTTAATAATATTGGATTGCGAATTAAGATCATGTCCTAACTTAACAATTTCATAATATTGTTGTTTTTCTTCCCATGGAGCCAACTCTTTTATATACATAGCATTAGATATTTATAGGTTATATAACATTTATAACAAATCATTCTGAAACATTCTGATTATTGACATATCAGTTTACTTTAATTCAAAGTCGTAGAGAGTTTTCAAAACACAGAATATGTTTTTTTATCGGATACTACTTTTGACCCAGTAATATTGATATCAACGCCTCTTTGTAAGTCACCCTTTATTCTACCTGTTACAACAATTTCCATTGTTCTTTTATCAACTCCCATAAATGAGCCAACTAAATTAACTTCGTATTGACGTTCAATAGTGCCGCTGTTGCCAGTCATTTCAGGATTACTGCCTCTTGCAACACACATTTCTACATTATAAGTAGAGTGTGCTCTTTCTGCTTTTTCTTTTGCTTCATCTTCCATTTGTTCTAATAATAAAGGCAATCCATTGCTCAATTCCATATCTAATATTTGTTGTCTACGGCTCTCCAAATTTGAAATCAATTCTGAAATTTTTGATTTAGCATCAATGTTTTTTAATTTATTAAGACATGATTTAGCATCACTTACACAATTATTTAATTCATTTATAGTGTTTGGGGAGTTATTAAAGTCATTCATAAACTCTGTAAATACTAACTCATCAATTTTATCTATTAAAGTGTTTTTCATAACACTATATGGATAATTTATTAAAAATCCTTCTATTAGCTCAATATCATTTGAATAAATAACATTGTCGAATTCACTTTTCTCCGATTCAATATTTTGCAATAAATTTTCGATTGTAGCTAAATAATTATTCGCCTTTTCATAATTGTCTGTTGATTGTGCATTTGAAATGTATTCTTTTAATTCATATCTTATCTCATTATACTTTTTTACTGCACTTTCGTAATCTTGGAAAGACTCAGATTGTGCTGAATTAAATTTTTCTTCAATTGACTCAAAAATTGTTCTTTCTATTAACATTAAAATGCTTGACTTCATTTCTTCCAATTCTGAATTAAATTCAAATGAAGGGAATTTGCTTACATGAGAATCAATTTGACTAATCAGTAATGACAATGCTTCTGGAGAAGGATTTTGATTAACGATACTATTGTAAGTTAATTTTATTTCCTCATAACTCGATTTTGCTTCATTATTACAAGCAGTGAAGAGTAAAATAGAAAAGAAAATAATAATTAGATTTGTCTTCATAGGATTTAATTTATAGTTTGATATTATGTGAGCTTAAAGTGCTCAAAGTATTAATAAACAGATTATTGCCATATCCATAATTGTAGATGTGAATTTCTATTTTTAGATTTATAGTAAAATAAATTGCACAAATATACAAATATACATTTATAAAAACCAAAGAAATGTAAAAAATATTTTCATATTACAGCTATGCTTAGTTAAACAATTATAAATCAGTCTATTGGTCTGCTTTGATAGATAGCATTTCTCCAAATCCCTTAGTAAGTTTGTATCATACTAATAACTCATTAATCATCTATAAAACAATTAGTTATGACAGCATTATTCAACAATCCATTATTGTCAGCACAGTCAATCAGCAAAAAAGCAGTTGAAAGATCCGGCCAACTTATTTACGATTTTTTCTCCGAAATGGAGGCTCAGGGTTACATCGAAGGTTTTGAATTCGAGATGAAACCATACAACAACGGATATGAACTATGTTTTGAACCGAAATGTAATCTCAATAAACTGGAAAGTATACCTGAAATCCTACGGAACTACTGCTTTGGAACTAAAATTATCAACTTCCATCCGGAATGCTTTTTCAACTCCAACTTCAAAGAAGGAAATGCCTCAATCACATACCGAACAGTAGATGGAGAGTATAAAACCATCAAGGTCAACGAAGCAACCAATTTTGAAACACTGATAAACGACTTTTGGAAAGCCAACAGTTCAAAACTAAACGAAGCATGTGAGCTGTTAATATCAAAGTAATCAAAATTTTGAGAGTTAAGAAGGGGGTATAAATCACTCCCTTTTTTTGTGCAAAATAATTAGTTAAACAAATATAAATCAGTTAGTTGTGTGTGTTTAGCTGCTTGCAAATATTTCCAATCCTTTGTAAGTTTGTATCATAATTAAAACACTAATTATTAGAAAGTTATGCATTCCAAAACAAACAAAGCCCTCTCATTATTCAGCTCCGGTGATTTAGCCGGAGCATTGAAAATCTTCAAAACATTTCGGATAGGACTAACCGCAGATGAAAGACGAATTCTTCAGATAGCCCAGGAATCATTAACCGGAAAAGAAAGCTTCTACCAGTCATTACAGCTCAATACAGAAGCAATCAAGCAAGAAGCAATACAAATCATCAAACAGAAGTATAGTCTTTAAAATTTCGCTCTAACTATAAAATTTCCAGCTAACAGTAGCTAATCACATTTTAATAGAATTATCAAAAATCAATTAAAGTAACAGTTATGAAAACTCCAAAATTATCACCGAAATTAGAAAGTAACTTAAAGTCAATTGAAAACAGTATAGGTATTTCATTGAAAGGCAAAAAAATCAAATATCCCTATATAGGCGAAGGAATAATTGCTGGAGCACAGGATGGAGAAATCCTCTGGTTCTCTGAATTAAAACAACTATTATCTTTTCCTGTTGAAGAACTTTCAATGTACTTAGTTGAAGAGGTGGAAATTAAAAATAACGACAAAGTTTTTGTTGCAGAAAGAGTCGGTGTAGTCAAAAAAGTATACAAAGATGGATTCAAATCTGGAGTTTATGCACCAATGGATTTAATGAACCAACGTTGGTATTTAGTTGAATATGGAGATACAATGGGTGTTTTCCCAGAATGCCAATTAACTAAAGCAATCAACTAAACAAAAGGCGGTATGATTACACTATCTCAAATTCAAAAGCGGTACATGAAACCAATTAATCGGAGCTTTAAGATGCAGATTGAAAAGTACATCTCCGTTCCCGAAGTTCAGGACTACATCGAGAAAGCAATGTATTACGCACTCGAAAAGGAAGATTACCGGAAACTAGGTCAAATCGGTGGACACAACGGCAAATACCAGTACTTGTACTGGCTTTGCTGTATTTACATTCACCCACTAACAATAGCTCAACACATAGTAACTGAAGCATCAAAAATCAAGTAATATGGAAACGAATACAGACATCAAACCGTTCTGCAACCTACATCTTTGGACAGATGTAGAACCTTACGAAGTTGTGGAAGTAATTAGTTCGAAAAAAGTTCTGATCAGACAAATGGATGCGGTGCTGAAGGTAGCACCTCAAACTTTCCATCAGGGTGGTTTTGCGGCCCACTGCGAGGATAACGATTCTCAACGTTGGGAGTGTACAAGTAATCCGGATTATCCACTTGAAACAATCACTCTTACCAAAAACGGCTGGGGAAAGCCCGGCAGTCATGGAAGGTATAAAATGAGTGATAAGCCAGTGAAGTTTTACGATTATAATTTTTGAAAGCAATGAAAACAGTCAATGCAGTAGTTATGGATTATTCATGTTGCAAGGTAACACACCTGCAAAACATCATCTTGCCCGAAGAGGACGACGAAAGCACCATGATTGAAAATTACCTTTCCGATAACGGATTCCACCTTTCCAATTGCAGTTGGATGTCAAGTGAGGATGAAATCGTGTTTGAAATCTAACCTTTTAATCATGTCAGGATAATTCAACGGAACTCATTCAATATCAAATCATTGAGATTATATTTAATTAACAGAAAGTGTTTACCAGATAAGCATTTTCTGTTTTATTTTTGTCTGAAAGAATTTATTAAAATACTTAATTAAGTATCCATGAACGAGAAGATTTTAGCGCTGTTGACTAATAAATTCACACAGGCACGAAAAGACGGATTACAGCAGTTGGCACGCTCACTGGCGTTACAGGTTGCTGATGAATCCGAAGCACAGGCACTCATCGACAAACTGACAGTCGAGAAAGTTACTGATTTTATTAAAGAATGGAGACGTGAGGTTGATTCGGAAGTTTCCAATGCCAACAAAACCTTTGAGGGCACACTTCGCTCGAAGTATGATTTTGTTGACAAGAAAAACCAATCAGAATCTCACAAAACCGACACCCCCAAACAAGAAACTCCTGACGAAGTAGCCGAAATTATCAAACAATCCATTCAGGCTGCCGTACAACCCCTTCAGGAGAAAATCTCACTTCTTGAGAACGGAAAAATCGCCGATTCACGTAAGCAAACTCTCGAGCGTAAACTCAAAGCAGCTCCGGAAGCATTTAAGAAAACTGTAATGAGCAGTTTTTCAAAGATGCAATTTCAGAATGAGGAGGAGTTCAATTCTTTTATTTCTGAAACCGAGCAAAATCTTGAAGCATTTACGCAGGAGGCTGCAAACTCCGGATTGGGAAGCTTCCCCCGCCCTGGCATTCCTGCAGGGACTGTTTCTCAGGAATCGGTTACTGCCGACATCAAAGCATGGGCAGGCACCCGACAGGAATAACAATCAATCATTTATTCACTTTTGAAATTTAAGCTATGCAGATTAAAAAAGAATATGCACGGGCTGGAATTCCTATTTGGCAGAGTAAAAACACTCAGGTTGCCCAAGGTGGTTATTTGCTGCATGATTCAGCATTTGGCACCGAAGGTACTGTTATTCCTGCCGGAATTCCAATCGGTTTTGACGATACGACACGCAAAGCAAAGGTTGGCAAATTTGCAGTAATGCAGGCTAGTGCAACCGCTTCTGCTACTGATTACAAAGTAATCAAAGGTCACAAGCTCAAAGTTGGTATGGCTCTCACTTCGAGTACAGCATCCGGATCACAAAACATCACTGAAATCAACACTACCAGTCAGGATTACGATGTGGTGAAACTCTCTGCAACGCTGGGAGTTGCTCTTTCGGCTGGTGATGCTTTGTATGTAAACGATGAGGGTTACACCCAACTCAAAGGCTTACTTTACGAGGATGTTATCATTGATTCTAATGGAATTGCTGATGTTGCCGTAGTACTTCGGGGAACTGTTTATGCACGTAGAATTGTGCCTGTTCCCGATGCTATTCAGGCAAAACTTCCTCTCATTATTTTCTCACAATCTTATTAAGGAGGATAATCTATGTCTAAAATACAATCCATTTTCGGGGTATATGCAAGCAGTTTGCAGGCTATCATCGACAATAGTCTCGACCGTTTCGCTCCTAACTGGTATCCTAAATACTTTGGTTGGGCTCCGGCACAACAGACGCTTACCTTCACTTCGGTGGTAGGTGCAAGCCGTATTGAAGCAGCCGCTTCGATTGTCAATCGTTCTTCGGAAGCACCTCTGAGGGCTCGTTCTGAAATGAGCAAGTATCAGGGTGAAATTCCTGCCATTAAGCAGAAGTTCTCCATGCGTGAAGGTGATTACCGTGATTTCCTTGCTCTTCAGGCATCGAGTCTGGATGAAGCAGCTAAGAAAGCCCAGCTATTGGACTTCTTATTCGATGATGTAAAGAAAGCCGGAAGTGCTCCACACAAACGGTTGGACATTATGGTTCTTCAGGCCATCTCAACCGGAAAGATTTCGCTTACGGTTGATAACAACCCAGACGGTATCATCTTAAAAGAGGATTTAGACCTGTTGATGCCGTTGGAAAACAAACTTTCTGTTACTACCACTGCTGAACGTAAGTGGCGCAATCCACTCACTTCCACTCCACTTACCGACATTACCAATGTGGTTACTCAGGCCCGGCTGAAAGGTCACTCGTTTGAAAAAATTCTGATGAGCATGACTCAGGCCATGCAGTTGGCTAAAAGCAAGGAAGTGATTGATAGCTTAATCTCTTTCAATCAATTGCAAAAAGGTGCTGCAATTGCTACTATTGCAAAGGTTAACGAGTACCTGCAGGCCAACTTACTTCCACCTATCGAGCTGGTAGATGAAGTGATAGGTATCGAAAAGGATGGCATCATCAATACGCTCCGCCCATGGCAGGAAGGAAACATTTCTTTCATTCCATCGGGTAAGCTGGGAGTAATCAAAAACGCTGTTTGTCTGGAACAGATGCAGCCCGTTCAGCATGTAAACTATGCCGTTTATAACCGAGCATTACTCAGCAAATGGCAGGAGAACGACCCGTGGGCAGAATTCACGGCTGTTGAGCTGAATGCTTTCCCGGCATTTGAAGCCATCGATAAGGTTTACATTCTGAATGTGGATTAATCTATGACTACAAGGCAATACCTGCAAATAGCTCTTTCAAAATTTGAGGTTGGAGATTCGTTGGTTGATTTGATAGTTGTTGAGAACAGCCTGGTCCCGGATTCCGATGTGTGTGTTGATGAAACGAAGCGAGCGATTCATCGGAGTCTGGGCACTTGGCTGCCAGTTCAGGCATCTGTTTCAGAGGGAGGTGTATCTATGACATGGAATTTGGATGCTATAAAACTCTACTATTCATCTCTAAGCCGTGAACTGGGCTTAGAGGATATTACTCAACCAACTATCAGGGATTATTCAAACATTTGGTAGTATGAAAGGATTTGTTCGGGCGATGTATCAAACCAAAGGTGGTATCAACGAAAATGGAGAACCCATTGCAGCAGTAAAGACATGGGGAGAATATATCACCTGTCAGTATGCTGCCAATACGCTTTCTAACAAGGGGGTTTACGTGGGTGGAGAGTTTCAGGAATCATCCTTTACCATCACCCTGAAGGATATGTCGTTCAAAGCAGATTTCATTCAACTTTCCAACTCTCGTAATGAGCTGGTTTGTGAAAAGCAGGTATTAAGTCTTGAAGTGTTGGAATCCGTTAAGCGGGTGAAAATTACCGTGTGATGCCAATTCAACAGAAAACACCACAAACTCTCATTGATGAGTATTTAGCCAAACGTCTGAAAGAACGGGAGGCCAAACTCATTTATATGCTTGAATATGCAGGTGTCCTTTGTGTTCGGGAAGCAAAACTAAATCCCGGCTACATAGATCAGACAGGTAATTTACGAAGCTCTATCGGATATATGATACTCAAAGAGGGAAGAGTTGTTAGCAGGTCAGGCTTTCATCAGGAAAAAGATGGTGATGATGGTGTAAGAGAGGGACAGAATTTCCTGAAAAGCCTGATTGCCAACAACCAAAAAGGATTGGTTTTGATAGTTGTTGCCGGAATGAATTACGCTGCTTATGTTGAGACCAGACGCAATGTCCTCAAAAAATCAGAATTACTGGCAGAGGAGTTAGTGCCCAAATTATTACGGCAGTTAGGATTCAAAGTGCAATGAAAAAGACCGGAAGTACATTTGAAAAGGAAGTGTTCCAGCTTATCAGGGATAGCCCGCTTAAATCAACTCTTTCAGGCGGAATTTATCGTGATGGAATGCGCCCTTTCAACTCTCATCAGGAGGATGCGATTGTCTCATTTCTGACAGGTATTGATGGCCAGTTCCAGCGTGGGATTGTGAACATCAATATCTTCATTCCGGACATTGAGTTTGGAGGTCAGAACAAGGTGAAAAACATCGCCCGATGCAATCATATTGAGGAGTTGTGTCAGGGGGTTATTTCATCCCTTAAAAAGGAAGGATATCGCTTTACGTTGGATTCACTTATCCAGACTTTCAAAGCAGAAGAAACCGACCAGCACTTTGTAAATGTGAAGTTGAGATTCGATTACGTGACATTTTAAAATTTTGAAGTTATGGCTTTATCGTGGGGAAAACCTAAAATAGAAGTAGCACCGTATGTTGATGGTGCTTTGCCTGCTTCTCCTGCATACACTGCATTTCCCGAAGTTCGGGAGGACAGTGCTCGACTTTCCACTACCAAGGGAAAGAAGCGGGAAGCAAGGGCAGAAGGTGGCGATTTAGTGGATATGTGCTATTCCAAAAACGCTTATTCATTTGAGTGTGAGGTCTTCGTTAAGTCCGGAGATACCCGGCCTATCGAAGATAACGATGGAATAGTGGCAGCCAAATACGCTATGCGATTAACACCAGAGGACCCGACAGCAGAAGGATTTTTATTCGAAAAATCACTGGTAAGTGTGGAAGAAATCTGGAGCTCGGCTGATGGAAAGTTACTCAAATACACCTTTGAAGCACTCAAACCTGCAAGCGGTAAGATGTGCAAACCTTATACGGGGTCGGCTGTATAGCCTTTTTTTAGCGGGGGAGAACGATGGTTGTTCATCTGTTCAAAAGATAACAGAAGGTTGGTGGTTCGAGTCCACCCCTCGCAACATTTTTTTATTGATGGGTTGATATGCGTGTTGAAGAAAAAGTTGCAAGTACGATTTTTCAGGAAGCTGGAAAAATCACGATAGGCGGTAAGGAGTACCCAATGGCTCCACCTACTACTGCCACACTTATTCAGGTGTCGAGATTGATTTCAAAACTACCGGACATAAAGCTCGAAAACGACGAAGTGTTTTTCGGGTCACTAATGATAGCCAAAGAATGCCATATTTTGGGCAAAATAGCTGCAATTTTAATATTGGGCGTCGATAGGCATATCTTTTATCATTCCGAAAGAAAAACGCTCTTAAATCGCCTTAAAACACCTCATGCCAGAAAAGTCGATGCACTGGCCGATGTCATTCTTTTTGAGTGCAGGCCCAGCGAAGTAAATTCTTTCATCGTAAACCAGCTTTCAAGGATGGAGATTGGTGATTTTTTCGCTCTTACCACTTCCCTATGCGAAATAAACATTCTAAGAAAAACAAGGGGGGTGGTGTAGAAAACGACAGTATCTGGTCACTGGTTGCAGGTATGGCCAAAAACTTTCCACAACTGACTTTCAACGCAATTTTATTTGAATTAAGCTACGCCAATCTTGTACTGTACAGTGCAGTATTACCAACGTACGAAGAGGATAACGGTGATATCGATGCCGATGACCCACGAAACAAACATCTGATCAGGAGCATGCTGTATGATTAACGATTCCGGAAAAATATGGTACTCAACAGGTATTGATAATTCCCAATTACAGAAGGATGCTGAAAAAGCAAAGGGACTTATCGGTAGCATCGGCCAAAAGGCGGTTGATGAGGGTAGCCGAATTGATAATACCCTTAGCAATCTTAGCCGGGCTGTTGCAACTGTATTCACCATTCAGCAGGCAACGAATTTTGCCCGTGAGATAGCCAACGTCAGAGGAGAATTCCAACAGTTGGAGATAGCTTTTACCACCATGCTCAAAAGCAAGGAAAGGGCAGATAAACTCATGCTGGAAATCGTGGACTTTGCAGCTACCACTCCTTTTGACCTTCAGGGGGTGGCATCGGGTGCTAAACAGTTATTAGCGTATGGGTTTACGGCAGATAGTATCCGTGAAAATCTTACTATGCTGGGTAACGTTGCTGCCGGTGTTGGTTCTCAGATTGGAGATATTATCTACCTGTATGGAACACTGAACGCTCAGGGAAAGGTGATGACCAAAGACCTGATGCAGTTTGCAGGACGAGGAATTCCCATCTACAAGGAGCTGGGAGCTGTTCTTCAGGTAACGGAAAAAGAAGTGATGGACTTAGCATCATCCGGTCAGCTTTCCTTTCAGCATGTCGAGCAGGCTTTCAAAAATATGGTGAGCTCTTCCGGAATGTTTCACAATCTGATGCAGGAACAATCCAAATCCATCACAGGGCAGCTTTCCAACTTAGGAGACTCCATCGACCAGATGTTCAATGAAATGGGTCAATCTACGGAAGGTGTTATTTCAAGTGCTATTTCAGGTGCTTCGTATTTGGTGGAAAACTACCAAAAGGTAGGTGAGGTGATTGCATCCCTTGTTGCCCTTTACGGCACCTACAAGGCTGCTGTTATGGTCTTCAATGTAGCTCAATCCGCATCCATAGCTTTAAGCAAGGGCTGGACGATTGCTGAGCTGGCAAAGTTCAAAGCATTGGTACTGGTTGAAGGAGCTCAAAAACTCCTTAATAAAACCATGCTGGCCAATCCTTATGTTGCAGCGACAATGGCTGTTGTTTCACTGACAACGGCTTTAACCTTTTACGCTCGTAGTGCAAAGAAAGCACAGTCAGAAACTCAAATGCTGGGCGACATCACAAAGGAAGCAGAGACCAATATCAAAACGGAGATTACGGAACTTTCAGGCCTTAGAAAGGTGCTGGATGATTCCACTAAGGGTTATTCCGATAGAAAGAAAGCACTGGATAAAATAAAAGAGATTGTTCCTGAATATCATGCATCTCTCACTACTGAAGGGACGCTGATAGACAATAATTCCGAAGCACTGGACAGCTATGTAAAGAAGCTCAAATACACCGAACAGGTACGAATCGCTGTTGCTAAACAGGCAGAAGCTCAGGAAACACTCGATAGCTGGAAAGCCAAAAACAGGGATGTTCTTGCCAATGCTGTAGCTAAAAAATACGGTGGTCGGGAGAATGAGATGTTTGCCGGAGAAAAAGCTGCCATGGACATCTACAAGCGACTTTCGGATGAGGCACATAAATACTCACTGGTGATTGATAAGCTTCAGGAAGAAATGTTAAAGGTAACTCCTGATAGTCCTGATTTCACAGCACCTGAAAAGGAGGATAAAAACACAGCTAAACTTCTCGATCAGATTAAGAACGAAAAGGTTGAAATTCAACGGGCAAAGGAGGATTTATACTTCAAACGTGTGGAAGCAGAGCTCGAACTGTTGGAAGACGGGTCTGCCAAGGAGCTGGCTCAATTGGAGCTTAATTTCCGTCGAAAGATTAGCGAAATCAACCGACAGGAGGATGAACTTCTTCAGGTTATTCGCAATCACGCCAAAAAGGAATGGGAAGCAAAAGGTGGTCATGGAACATTTAACGAAAACTCCATCACTCTACCTAAGGAGCAGTCCGATGAGTTTGAACGGATCAGGGATGCCGAAAGTAAAGCTTACGACGTTGCCCAGGGTGATGTGTACAAAAAACTCCTTGTGAAATACCAAACCTATGCTGAACAAAGGAAAAGCATCGAGGAGAAGTTTCAAAAGGACATTGCGGAACTTTCAACCAAATTCGGTGCTGACAGTTCGGCTGTAAAGGTTGCCAACGAGCAGATGAAACAAGCGCTCGATGAACTAGCCAAAGAAGTGCTTCAGGATAACGGTTCGGGATTGCTGGACTTATACCTTTTTGGTGATGGAACGGATTTTCTCACTTCCAAAATCAAAGAGGCACTTCCGCTATTCAAGGATATCACCAAACTTTCCTACAACGAGCTTTCAAAGGTTAAGGAAATCATTGGCAAAGTGACTTTTACCGACAAGCAGTTAGCACTGTTTGAAGAAGCTGGTATCGATGTCGAAAAACTCAAAACGGCACTGGATGAAGCTAAAGAGTCAGCCGATGAAATGCTGGATGTCAAGGCATGGGAAAAGGTTGTTGAGATGGCCCGAAAACTCTCTGATTCACTAGGTGAGTTAGGAGACTCACTTTCTACCTTTTCAGGAGCACTAGGTGAAATTGGGAAAGCTATTTCCGGCATATCGGGTAGTTTGGATGATGTACTTACTGCTTTTGATAAGAACGCTACTTCAACGGATATTGTCAGTGCTGGTATTTCCGGACTTTCCACACTGCTTTCCATGGTAGGCAATCAGATAGCAGAAAATAAACAGGCTCAGGAGGACTGGAATCAAAAGATACTCGAATCAGCTCACAACATGTCATTGGCTCGCATCGAGATGGAAGCTTACAAAGAATCCAACATCTTCGGTGTGGAGAATCCCTATGCTAAGGCCATTGCCGGAGCACGGCAGTATTCATCTGCTATGTTGGAGCTCAAAGCAACTGCCAACACTCTGTCTCAGGGAAAAGTACAAACCGGAACCAAACAGCAGGTAGATGCCGGCAATGTCGCTACCGGAATAGGCGCAGGAGCTGCCATAGGCGCAGCCGTGGGCTCTTTTATCCCTGTGATAGGTAACTTGCTGGGAGCAGCTATTGGTGCTGTTATCGGAGGAATTGCAGGTGCTGTAACCACCAAAACAGTTCCGGTATTTGAGTCACTGGCTAAAACCTATGGTGAGATATTCGACAAAGATACTTTCGAGCTCAACCCTCAGATTCTGGCAGATTACGACAAGCTGGATGAAGCAACAAAGTCTATCATTGATAACTGGCAGGAGATAGCCGATAAAGCGCGGGAAGCACAGGAGCAAATGCGTCAAACCTTCTCTGATTTGGCCGGAGAAATTGGCTCCATGCTTTCCGATGAACTGGTAAATTCTTTCCGTAGTGGAGATGTCTTCGGGGCTGTTGATTCCTTCAAAGGTAAAGTGACAACGGTAATAGAGGATATTTTATCACAACTCATCTTTGCTCAATACTTTGAAGGACTATTCAAAAATCTTGAAAAGGAAATGATGGATAGCTTTGGGCATGATGGAGACCAGAACATCGTGGATGACATTGTTCGGTTTTCGGAAAGCTACAAAAGTGCTTTGGGTGAATACTCTCAGGCAATGACCACGGTACAGGAAGAACTGGCTAAACAGGGCTTCGATATTTTCACCAATGCACGAACTGGTGCTAGCAAAGGTTTTCAGTCGATGTCGCAGGAGTCTGCCAATGAGCTAAGTGGTAGGTTTACAGCTATTCAGGCACATACTTATCAAATCTCAGAAAGTATTAAAAGCTTGCTGATAAACAGTGCTCAATCACTGAAATACTTATCGGGAATTGAAAGCCATACTTCAAGGCTGGAAACGATAGAAAAGTTTCTGGGAAGTTTAAAGTCAGGTATCGATGATATTAACATCAAAGGAGTGTACATAAGAGGATGAACGGTGTTTTTGTTGTCAATGGGATTAGTTCTGAAAGCATGGGTGTTTATCTGATGGAGGACAGCTATGCTTCACTGCTTTCTTATCCACCACTAAAGGAACCACTGCAAAACAGTTGGGCAGAAGAGGATGGATTGGAAGTTGATTTGTCGGCTCCAAAGCTGGATGCTGCAATTCGAAAATTAAACTTCATCTCACTTTCAGGAAGGATAGATGAGTTAATAGCAACGCTTTTATCCACTACTAAATCAGAATTTACGTTTCCGGATTTGGGGCTCAACATCACACTTCGATACATGGATTGTGAATCCTTTGAGTATTATTCCGGAGCTGTGTTTTCGCTTACCTTTTCCGAAGATGTGCCCTTTGATGGATATACCTACACTTCTCCTTACTGGCTCAAAGTAGGCAGTCAGGGCGTTTCGATTGATGGTGTGGATGTAAGTTCCTACGGTATTCAGGTATTAGAAAACACGCTTTCATGTGCACGAAAAGCTCCGGCAGCAAAGGAGGTAACACTCATCAACTCACTTTCAATTCATGGACTAAAAGCCGATGAAACAAAACTAAGGAGAAAAGCCCGGGAAGTAACCCTTTATCTTTTTCTCCGGTGTGAGTACGCCTATCAGTTCCTGACAAATTACAATGCTTTTCTGCATGACCTAATACTTCCAAAGGAAAGGTATTTGGGTGTTGATGGCCGGATGTATAAATGCTATTACAAACGCTCTGAGATAAGGCACTTCACACTGGAAAACGGTGTGTGGTGTGAATTTGATGTTGTGTTTTGCTTAACATAGGATATGAAGTTATTTGATAAAGGTGGTGCTGAGATAGTTGATTTGATTGTAGGGGATGATAGCTACCGGAATCGAAGGGTTATGGGGGAGGATTCCATCACCCTCAAAGTACAACTTTTTGAACATGTGGAAATCCCTGTTGGTGCATACTGTATGCATCAGGGGGAAACTTATACCCTTTTACGGCCACAAAATATCCGGAAAAACCACACCCGCAGTCTGGAATATACGCTTATTTTGGAAGCTTATGCCGCTAAACTGGGGCTTTATAAGTTCAGAGATACAACAACAGGGAAGTTGAAATTTTCTTTTACTGGTAAGCCCTCGGACTTTATGGCAATGTTGTTGGAAAACCTCAATCAAAGGGAATCGGGCTGGGTGTTGGGCAGTTGTATTGAAGCAAGTGAGAAAACCATTTCTTTTAATCATAACTACTGTAACGAAGCACTTAAATTCATTGCCGATGCTTTCGAAACAGAATTTGAAATAACCGGAAAAACCCTTTCTCTACACAAGGTTGAATATGGCAAGGAGTCTCCACTGGCTCTTTCCTATGGCAAAGGAAACGGATTTAGAACGGGAGTAAGAAGGGAGAATTTCGAGAACTCACACGCAATAGATATTCTCTTTGTGCAGGGAGGAACCCGAAACATCGATGCCAGCAAGTACGGCTCAACAGAGCTTTTACTTCCTAAAAACCAATCACTCACCTACGAAGGTAGAACATATCAAACCCATGAATCCGGACTATTCGTTAGTCGGGCGGATAAGGCTGTTTCTTTCAACGTGGAAGATAGCCTGGATTGTTCTCACATCTATCCATCACGGGTCGGTCAGGTTTCTTCAGTGGTAGTGGTTAATGCCTCAAAGAACTTTTACGACTTTATCGATGCCACCATTCCGGAAGAGCTGAACTACAAGGACTGTCTTATAGCTGGTGAAAAAATGACTGTCGTTTTTCAATCCGGAATGCTTACCGGAAAGGAATTTGACTGTGACTATTCCCATCAGGATAGAAAGTTTCAGATTGTTCCTCAGGAGATTGACGGGCAGGCAATGCCTAATGACATCTTTAAGCCTGTAATGGGAGATTCCTATGCTATCTTCGGGATTTCACTACCTGATGCATACATGTGCAATAACTCTACTCAGTCGGGCTCTTCGTGGGACATGTTCCGTGAAGCTGTCAGGTATTTATACGAGAATGAAGACCCTCGTTTTTCATTCACAGGTGAGCTGGACCCGATTTGGGCAAAAAAGAAATGGTTGGAAATAGGTTCAAAAATCCGGCTGGGTGGATATGTGGCTTTTACCGATGAACAGTTTCAGGCAGAACCAGTGTTGATACGCATAATTGGTATTAAGGATTACATCAATTCTCCTTACAGTCCTGAGATTGAACTTTCCAATGTAACTATCGGAGGAGGTTTTTCCAACACCATCAAAAAGCTGGAAACAACCCAAGTCGTCATTGAGGACAAACACAGGGAATCAATCCGCTTTGCAAAACGAGGTTTCCGTGAAGCTCAGGAAACAACCGAACTACTCAAAGATGCTTTCTCCAACTTCAACGGCTCGATATCCCCTGTAACCATCAGCACGATGCAGCTTTTGGTTGGTGATGAAAGCCTGCAATTCCGGTTTGTTGATGCCATTGATACTTCCATCGAAGTAAACCACCTTATTTCCTTTGATGCCGGAACTAAGATTCTTCGTGCAGAAGCAGGAGTGATTCAGCACATGACTATCGGGGTTGAACAGATTTCCACTTCTCACAATCGAAAAGTGTGGTTGATGGAAGCTTATCAGTCGCCCTATCTGGACAAACCGGACACAGCTTACTACTTATACGCCAAAGTGGAACGGGATGGAAATACAGGCGTTTTTCTGCTTTCAGAACAACCAGTAAAGATGGAGGAGTTCACCGGATATTATCATCTGTTGGTGGCCATATTGAACTCAGAATATCAGGGAGACAGAAGTATCGCCCTGTTATATGGTTTTTCCGAAATTCTGCCCGGGAGGATCACGACCAAAAAGATAGTTTCATCCGATGGAAAAACCTATTTCGACCTTCAAAACAACCAGATTGGAGGGAATATAAAATTCATCTCAACAGGTGGGGAGTACACGGATATCGATGAAAAAATAACCGATGTCGAAAACAATGTAACCTACAAAGTGGAGATTGTCAGCACTAATGGCAGTGCTTTTAGAAACGATATGATAGAAACCACACTAATAGCAATCGTGTACAAGGGAAAGGAGGATATCACTCAAACCCTACCCCTAACGGCTTTCCGATGGACACGCAAGTCAGATGATGCGGATTCAGATTTTCTTTGGAATAAAGCTCATTCAGCCTTTTATTCAAACGTACTTGTAATAACAAGCGATGATGTTGAAGGACGAGCAACCTTCAACTGTCAGGTAAGTATAGATTAACAATCACTCAATTTTTTATTTGAATATGGCAAAACTAGTTTCAACAGGTCAGATTACCATCGTTGACAATAACGATGCAAGGCCAATCACGGCATTTATCACTGCCAGTCAGGGAACACAACAGATTTACACAAAGGATGAAAGCACTGTTACTTCGGTTCCCAACTGGTCATCAACTCCAAACGTACTTAGTGCAAAGGTTTTTGTAGGAGGTACTACTTCCGCAGTTGATGTAACCAATCAGGTCACTAACAGGAAATGGTCAAACGACCTTAGCACTTCCATCGGAACAGGAGTAACACTTACTGTCAACACGAACATGGATCCTGTTTCAGCCCCTTCAAAAGTGTATTACTTTGAGGCAGACTATACCGACCCAATCACAGGACTTGTTTCTCACATTATCGCTCAAATCACTTTAACGGTGGTTCGAACAGGTACAAATGCCGTTTATATTTTGCCAAGAGGAACGACTGCTATTCAGCAGGCTGATGGCTCGACTAAGAACGTGGCTGTTGTTTGTGTGGATTTGGTTCGGGCTGCTGGTGTGGATACATCGGGCATTACCTACAAGTTCTATGAATCGAACGGAACTGCTCAGGTTACTACGTCCATGAATACAAAGTACGGAATGAAAACTACTTCCACTTCTTCAGCACCCACGGGAACAGCAACGGACATTGGAAGTAATCTTCCGGCTGCTAATGCATGGTCAGCGCATAACACACTGGTTATTCACGAGGAAGCGGTTGCTGATATAGGAGTTTTCAGGGCAGAAGCTAAAGATGCTGATGGTAATATCTATCAGTGTTATTTCACTATCTATGATGTGTCAGACCCCTATGAGTTGAAGCTTATTTCAACGGCAGGCGAGAAACTCCAAAACGGT
>JANJXE010000100.1 GCA_024709185.1 Paludibacter sp. | reverse complement strand
CAAAGCTGGAGATGGTAAGAATCCATCCTGCCAGTGCAGCTCCTATGCCCCAGCCGGCTTTCTGGGCAAACACCGCAGCCGAGAAATACAGACCCGTGGCTCGTCGACCGCTTTTCCATTCTCCGTAATCGGCCGAATCGGCTATCATGGTCCAAAGCAGCGGAACAGCAGGCGCATAGGCCATCTTGGCAATGATATTAAAGGCATAAATGGTGGTCAGGTTGGTAACTCCGGGTAGATAAATCACAATAAAAAACAAACCTGAAACTAATGAGCTGGCGATAAATACATTCTTATTTCCAAAACGTTTGGCCAATGGTTTCGAAAGGGGTAATGCAACAATCAGCGCCACGGTGCCCAATACATTGAAAAGCTGCACGTTGTCCTCACGGTTCAGGTAGTATTTGAAATAATAGGCAATGGCGGCATTCTGCATGGCAAACATGATAAAGGATACCACTCCAACTATCGCAAGTATAATCCAGGCGCGGTTTTTAAATAAGTTGCGCAAATCCTCGCCCAATGCGTTTTTTTGTTCTTTGGGTGGAAGTACGCGTTCTTTTGTCGTTTTAAAGGTGATGTAGAAAAACAGGAGACTCAGGGCTGCAAACAAAAAAACGGTGTACTGAAATCCCTTTGCCTTGTCGCCATCACCCAAAAAGTTAGCCAGTGTAAGCGCAAGACCTGTTACAATAAACTGTCCGGCAAAACCGGCTATAAACCGGTATGAATTTAACCCCGCGCGCTCGTAGCTGTCGTTGGTCATCACCGCTCCCAATGCTGAATAGGGCAGGTTGATAAAGGTATAGGCCGTCATTAACAGGATGTAGGTTGCAGCGGCATAAATCACTTTTCCTGTTTCGCCCAGATTGGGAGTGGTAAAGGTAAGTATGGCCAGCGCCGCATAAGGCACAGCTGTAAAAAGAATATAAGGCCGGAACTTCCCCCACCTCGATTTGGTACGGTCCGAAATAATGCCTACAACAGGATCGGTGGCCATATCCCAAAAACGGGCAATCAGCATGATAGTGCCTGCTGCAGCTGCCGAAATTCCATACACATCGGTGTAGAAAAACAGGAGCCAGAACCCCACCATATCCCACACAAAATGCGAAGCGGTATCGCCTAAACTATAGCCAATTTTCTCCTTTACTGAAAGTTTGGTGCCCGAATGTTCCATGATTGATCGAAGTATTAGAATGCCGGTTCTGTCTGATTTCTTTGTGAAAGGCGTTATGCTCACAAAAGTATGAAAATTATTTTACTTCAGCTCACCCTGTAGCTTCATGTAATCTCCTACCATTTCCAGACCTGTAATGTCGGTACTGTCTTTCAAAATTACATTCCCTTTTTTATCCAATACCGTGATTTTCAGAGTGGCATCGATGCTTTCCGGAATCCGGCGGTCCATGGCTCCCTCAACCGGAGCATGCAGCATGCCGGCATTGTTGGAGCGGGCCTGAATTAATAGGGTGTGCTTTGGGTTTCGTATTCGAATATTTACCGAGGATGAATCGGGCACTTCGACCTGCATTTTCGACGAACGATAGGTCGCAAAGTGATGGTATTGATTGTCGTGGTAAAAGAATCCCAGAAATCCGTTGAACGACCGGCCCAGCCAGGGTATGGTGGCAACAGAAAGCATAAACGAGCTGGTCGGGTTGGTGAAATTGTTGCTTTGCATCCATAACCAGGCCGACGGCATGCCCGAGCCGTAATCCTTCTCGATGTATCCTTTGCCTCCGTCGAAATTCAGCACCTGATTATCGACGGAGAGCTGGCCCTCTAAGTCGTGCGTCAGACTTACCACACCATGGTAACATTCCATAAAGGGAACAAAACGAAACCAACCCATGATGCCGGGATTCAGCAAGGTTCCCGATTTGAAATTCACCGGGTTAATCATGTTTACTTCCCCTTTCAAGGTAGAACTTCCGTCGTGTAAATCGATCCTAATTCTTTCTTTCGAAAAATAGTTGTTTCCGATTTTTATTTCAAAACCCTTGCGGGCAAATGAAAACGCTTCAATCGGAAACGAATAATATCTGGTTTCGGCAGTAATGCCATTAATAGTCTGAATAAAAGCATGTTGTTCCTTTCCATCTTTCGACAAGGCTATACCCGGAATTACACTCATAATCGCCGAACCATCTTCGGCTACCATTTTAAAGTACCATCCTTCGAAATAGTTCTTCTTCTTGTTGTTTCCCTGAAAAATGGTGGTGTTACCCATCTTTCGCAAATCGTATCCGGGCCTCCACTGCTGCTGTGCAAAATGGATATCCTGTGCTTGCAAAGGGAGTATTACTACAAAAAGAAAATAGGCAGTTAGGATGGTTGGAATGCGCATTTTAATTCAGACTATACTGTTGTTTAATCACTCCGATTTCTTTTCCATATTCTGCCAGTGCTTCTGTAAATCCTTTATTGGTAATCAGCCTGGTATCATACAAATGCTGATAATACCCAATGGCTTCCGACAGATTTTTCAAAAACAATTCGTAGTAGATTTTACGTTTTTTATCACCTGCATCGCCCTGCGAAAGTTCTTTTTTCAAAAAGGTAAAATAGATGCCCATCTCGGTGATGAACACATGCGGCCGGTTCGGATTGGTTACCAGGTTGGTGCGTCCGTAAATGTGATCGGTCATGGTTTGCAATGATACAATCTTCGAGAAGTTGGTAATATTCGGGCCCGGACAGATGTTCACCGCTTTGTTGTTTTTCAGGAAAGTGCCGTCGTAACGCAGCGTGGCGGCATTACTCAGTCCTACACACAGACAATCCTTAGCCAACACATTCGTTATACGTTCTTCGAGTTCATCCTCCGATAGCCCCAGCGTGCTCAGCTGCGCCAGTTTCAGCGATTGGTATTGTTTCGAAGCAGCACAAATCGGCTTATCGGTAAATTCGGTGTTGAACTGCAGGAATTTCTCCGGACACGAACTGCCGGGTTTTCCATCGGCTATAAACTGATGTTTCTGTAAATCGCCGGTGGTTCCTTTCAGGTAATAAAACGGAACACCGAGAGGAGAATAGTTGCTGATAAACACATCGTCGCCGGTAGCTGCAGATAAAAGCTGAAGGGTGTGATCATCAACAGTTGTTGCTTCGGGAACCAACAGGAAGGGTGTTCCCCAGCCGGTTCCGTTCAGGTTGTAGTGGGTTCGCATGAAGGTGTCTTCCTCATGTGTTCCGATTCCTCCCTGGACAGTGATTGCAGTTGCCGGTGCCTGCGTAATGTTGATGCCTGTTTTGGCAACAATCACCGGTTGGTACATTTCAAAAATTGAATCGATTAGCTCCTGCCAGTTTTGCTTGAATTCCTCGAGTACTGGACCGAGGAGGTAGCCGGTCGTTGCAAAGGCATGTCCCCCGCAGTTCAGTCCCGATTCAATCCGGAATTCGCTTACCCAAATGCCTTTTTTAGCTAAATATTTTCCCTGAATAAGGGCAGAACGGTAATCGCTCACCTTTACAATCACTTTTTTGGTGAACTGTCCGTTTGCGTCGGGGTTGAAAACATCAGTGGTGTCGAGGTAATTATACAGTCGGGGATTCAATCCGGCTGAAAAAACGATTCCCGAATTGCTCAGGTTGCTGTTGATGTAGCCGCGAAGGGCTGTCACTGCATTCGATCCATCCACAACGGGGTTGCCTTCTTTGTCGAACACTTCGCCATCCAGCTTGGTCATGATGTTCACATCAATCCGTCCGGGTTTTAACTGACTTCTCAGAAAAGCCTGCTTTTCCGCTTTTTCCATCTGGTTTGGACAATTAATCATATCCAAATACATGTTTTTCAGGATGCTGTCGTTGGGAAGCATTTCAAAATACTTTGCAATGTCGTTACTTGCCTCAAAGGCTTCTTCCTTTAATTTATCCATCTGTTTGTGTACGATGGTATTCACTAAGTTCAGATAATCAGCTACCCTTTTAGCCCTGTAATCGGGTTCTTGAACGGTGATGGGCACATAAGGCTGATCGATGGCAGGATAGTAATGCGCGCGCATCATTTCAAGTAACCGGTCTTCGATGATGGAAATTACCGAGGAAATGCCAAAGCGTGCTACCTTAACCGGAGAATCAACGGTATAGGCCAGTCCCATTACAGGGATATGAAATGTATGTTCGGAGTTTGTATGGGAATTCGATAGTAAATCAAGTTTATCTTTTAGAAATGTTTTGATGTGGTCTGTGTCAATGATGCTCATTTTGTCTGTTTAACGTTGTTTGCGTGCAAAGTTACATATAAAATGAGCGATATCAGCAAGTATGGCCTTGTTTTTTGCACTCTTTTCGATGAAATGTGCAGAAATCGCATGAATATACAGCTTTCAATGGGATTTTTTCTATCTTTGCCGGTCGACATGGGTATATGCCCGGGTTGTATTCAACGTGTATTAAATTGTCCAATAGAAAGTATATGAAGAAAATCTCCATTCTGTTATTCAGTTTGCTGATCACATGTATTAGTATGGCTTACGGTCCCATTGCTCACCGGGCTATTGCCATCATTGCTCAAAACGAACTGCAACCAGGTGTGTACGAGCAGATTGATGAATTGCTGGGCACCAACGGCATCGTTTATCAGTCCACCTGGGCCGATGAAATCCGCGATTTGCCTCAGTATGCCGAAAGCAAACCCTGGCATTACCAAAACCTTTCGCCCGACAAAACTCCGGAGCAATTGGCCGAACTTTGGAACAATCCTGAAATGGAAGGAAAGCATTTGTTTTATGCCATTCAGCTGATGCAGCAACGCCTGCGAAAAGATAAAACCGATGTGGATGCGCTGAAATTCCTGATTCATTTTATGGGTGATTTGCACCAACCTATGCATTTGGGTCGTGCCGATGATCTGGGTGGTAACCGGGTGCCTTTTACCTGGTTTGGGAAACAAATTAACATCCACAGCCTCTGGGATTCGTACCTCATCGATCATTATAAAATGTCGTACACGGAGCTGGCGCAGTACCTTATCGATACCTACAGCCCTGAAAAGAAAAAAATGGCTGCTATGACTATTCCTTCCATTCTTGAGAAGAGCTTCGATATTACCCGTCGAATTTATGACTACGATCCCGAAGATAAAAATAACTACAAATATTTTCAGACCTTTCGCAGCGATCTCGATACGATGATGTACCTGGGAGGAATTCAACTGGCAAAAATTCTGAATGAACTCTATCAATAAAAGGATTTTTGCTCTGTTGATAACCCTCCTTTGGGTGTTACTGCCTGTAAAAGCTCAGACTTTCAGCAGCAGTAATCTGCCTGTGGTGTTAATTACCACCGATAACAATCCTTCCACCGGAAGGCCTTATGTTATTGTGGATGAGCCAAAAGTGCCGGCTTCTATGAAAATCATTTATCGTCCCGATGGTACACGTAATTACCTTACCGACCAAAATACTACTGAATACCTTAATTACAACGGGAAAATTTCGATTGAAATAAGGGGATCATCCTCTCAGGAATTACCCAAAAAGCCCTATGCCCTCACTACTGTTACTATAAACGGGAGCAACAACAATGTGAGTTTGCTGGGTATGCCGAAGGAAAACGACTGGGTTTTGAATAGTCTTGCCTTCGACCCGTCTCTGATGCGCGATTACCTGGCTTATGAACTTTCCAGGCGAATGGGCAATTATTCTCCACGTGGGCAATATTGTGAAGTGATGATTAACGGCGAGTACCGGGGATTGTACATTCTGCTCGAAAAGATAAAGGCCGACGACAACCGGGTGAATATTACAAAACTATCGACAACCGACAATAGCGGCGAAATGGTTACCGGCGGCTATATCACTAAAAGCGACAAAACCACAGGGAATGATCCTGTGGCATGGTACCTGGGTGATGCTGCATTCATACACCATAGTCCGAAACCTGAAGAAGTCAGTGCGCAACAGAATTCCTATATCCGGAAAGTATTTACCGACCTGAATACCGCGGCAAGCAATAAAAACAATTCGCTTACAAACGGAGTTCCATCCTTTATCGATATCCCTTCTTTTGTCGATTTTATGGTGATTAGCGAGTTGTTTTCGAATCCGGATGCCTATCAGTTCAGCACCTTTTTTCATAAAGACAGAAACGGAAAGTTGCGCGCAGGGC
>JANJXE010000056.1 GCA_024709185.1 Paludibacter sp. | reverse complement strand
GAATATTCCGGTGGTCCTGATGACCGGAAGCTCCGACCTCAACCGTGAGAAAGCGCTTCAACTTGGATTCGCCGGCTTTATTGCTAAGCCTTTCACCTTAAAAGAGTTGAAAAATGTTTTTGGAAAAGCTATCCCTTTGGATGAAGATTCATTTTTCATCAATGATGATGAAGTAATGCAGCTTTTCAGGACTTCCACCAGCGAAAACCAGCAACTACTTCAACAAGCACTTCAGGATAAAGATTTCGCATCAGCTCAGGCCATTTGTCATAAAATGCTACCCATGATGGCTCAATTGGGAAATCCAACAGAAGCATTAGCAAAAATGGATAAATCAAGAGGGAAAGAATACGAAGGCTGGGAAAAGGATGTTTCAGTAATCCTTGCTATCAGAGTGTGATTCCGTACTGATGCATTTTGTTGTATAGAGTCTTCCGATCAATCTGTAATAGTTGAGCGGCCTTCGATTTATTGCCTCTGGCTACTCGAAGGGCATTTTCGATTTGTTCCTTTTCATTCACCCGATAGAGTGAAAAATCTTCATTTACCTTAGGCTTGGTAAGAACCGGCAAATCAGCAGTGGTTATTGTATCACTCGATGCAAATAAAACAGTTCTTCGTACCAGGTTTCGTAATTCCCGTAGATTACCACTCCACTGGTAATTTTCAAATTCATATATTACAGTTGGCTCAAAACCTTTCACCTGCTTATCCAGTTCCCGATTGGCCTGCCTGAGAAATTCCTCTGCAAAAAGCAGAATATCTTCTTTTCGCTCACGAAGGGGAGGTACCAGTAATGAAAATTCGTTTAATCGATGGTAAAGATCTTCCCGAAAACGACCTTCAATAATAGCTGTTTCGAGGTTTTCATTTGTAGCAGCCAGAATGCGGACATCCACTTTTTTATCGGTAGCCGCACCTACCCTTCTTACTTTTTGTTCCTGTAGGGTGCGTAAAAGTTGAATCTGTACTTCATAGGATAAATTGCCTACTTCATCCAAAAACACGGTTCCCCCCTCGGCCTGTTCGAAAACTCCGGTCTTGTCTTCATAAGCTGAAGTAAACGACCCCTTTAAATGTCCGAAGAGCTCACTGGGAGCCAGTTCACGGGAAAGACTACCACAATCAACTGCAATAAAAGGTTTATTGCTACGTGTACTTTGCTGATGAATCAACCGTGCAATATATTCTTTCCCTGTCCCGCTTTCCCCTAAAATAAGTACCGAAAAACGGGTGGGAGCTACTTTCTGAATCTGATCGTACATCTTTAGGGCTATTCTACTTTGACCCATTACCATATCGGTAGTAGGTTGTAGGCTGGACGTACGTGAAGCTGTTTTCACCGGAAGATGTAATGCCTGGTCAATTTTTTCCTTTAAAATCGATGGAACAATTGGTTTTTCAAGATAATCGAGCGCTCCCAACCGAATAGCAGACACAGCGGTCTGTATTTCACCGTAACTGGTCATGATAATTACAGGTAAGGTATTTTTACGATCACGCATCCATTGTAACAACTGAATTCCATCGCCATCAGGCAACCGTAAATCAGTAAGCACAAGATGGAATAATTGATTAACAAGCAGTTTTTGCGCTTCTTTCATCGAATAGCGCAAGGTTGCTTCGTAACCATTACGTCCAAACCACTTTTGCAACATCAGTCCAAATGCAGCATCATCTTCAACCAGTAGTATGTGCTTCTTCATGGAAAACAAAGATAGTAAATTTTAGAAAAGAAGAGATACTATATAGAAAAAACTTCATCTATCCCGGTCAATTCAGGATAGATGAAGCTGCAAAACTAATTTCAGATAAAGTAAAAAGCTAAGTAATCAGTAGTTGAATTTATTTCTGAATTACCAGATAATTCGAAACACTCCAGAAGTTGTCAACATTCAGAATTTCTATGGATATCGTTTTATCATCGGCAGTTACCAGTTTGTAACTTTCTTTAGGATGAGATGTAAGTACTTTAACACGCTTACTTTCAGTAGGAATAACTTTTAATGACCTGCGATCCACTTTAGTAAATATGCTCTTATCAAATTCTTTATCGAGGACTGTCTTTGCACGGAATAAACCGTTTGATGTAAGAATGTTAGATGCTTTCAGGTCGGATGATGTTCCCAGTGTATACCATACTGTATTCATATCCACATCCTGATTCTGAATTTTTTGCTGTTGTTTTTCAGTTACATCTGTTAATTGGCTTAGTTCAGCACTTAATTGCGTTACCGAAGTATTTAATTCACTAATTCGTGTATTCTTCTTTTCCAGTTCAGCCTGAAGCGATGCAATAAATGCTACTTTTTCATCCAGTTCACTTTGCATACGCTGAATTGTCTGAGTAAGTTTTGCGTTCTCTTTTCCACGCTGGTTCGACTGCCGTTGTAGTTCTTCAATTTTTGCTTTGTTCTGTTCCAGCATCTCTTTAATTTGGTTCATCTGGATTGCCAGTTGTTCCTTTTTAGAAGCGGAGGCACCTTCCATTCGCTTAACATCCATCATCATTTTGCCTTCTGCTTTCCGGATTTGAGCGAAACCTTCTTCCACATCGTTCAGTATATTCAGGGTCTCATTGTAACTTTCCTCCAGGTTCATGGCCTGTAACTGCAGTGAATCGCGCTCAGCAACCATAGATTGGTATTTTTCAGATTTTTCAACGCATGAACTTGCCAGTACTAAAAAGGTGGCCATTACAGCCATAAATTGAATTGTTTTCATATACATACTTTTTTATTGATTCATTACACGATAAACAATTAGTATTCCATAAAACCATTCCTCTGAATATCAATACCTTATAAAAAAAGGAAAGTGTGGAAAAGTGTGGAGATACTTCACAGGTTTTGTAGTCTGGACCGCACAATATTCAATATTTCAGATTCAAGTGCTTGTGCTTTTACTTCAATATTCTTCACTTCATGTATCATTTTCTCAGCATATTCTTTGTCTTTCAGGTCGATAGCATTGATTTGAACATTCAACGAAGCACCCATTACGGCCGAACGGGCAGCAAGCGCTCCCACTCCGGCATCAGAAATTGAATTCGGATTACCTTTCTTAACCATTTCGAGTAGAAAAGTCATCGATTCATAACAGGTTGCAGCCACACTAAACGGAACTTCCATGGCATGTTTAGTAGCTTCCTGAATGGCGTGCAACCGGATTTGCTTTTCTTCTTCTGATTTTTTCGGAAGTCCAAAGGCAGCAATAATCCCGTTGTAAGCCTGGGTATCTTCATCAACTAATCGCAATAACTTATCGTGATAGGTTTTTCCTTTTTCAGCCCAATCCGAAAAGTCCTTCCATTGATCTTCCCAACCCCGTTTGTGCGACGAAAGATTGGCAACCATTGTACCTAATGCAACACCTAATGCTCCCATACAAGCTGATACTGATCCACCACCCGGAGCTACCGATTCAGAAGCTGTCAGCTGCGTAAATTGCTTAACAGTGAGATCGATGAGTTTCTTCTCTGATTTATCTTCAATCAGGTATTCAATGATTTTTTTCTGTGGATCAAAAGGCGCAAGATCGTCCAGACCCATTGACTTTACAGCAATTTTTAGTATTTCTTCATCAGGAGTCCCTGTCGAACGCTTTTGCTTGTGCAGAAAATATTTACCGGCATCAAGCATCAGTTGCAAAGGAACCACACCAACCAATTCAGAACCTGTTACACGAATCCCCCGCAGTGCTGCCCGCTCGCAGGCCAGTTCGAACAGCT
>JANJXE010000015.1 GCA_024709185.1 Paludibacter sp. | reverse complement strand
ATTGGGCTTGGGGCAGTAATAGCTCCTGAGAACTTCAGATTAATTTCGTTGCCGGTATCGGTCGGGAAAAAGGCAATACCTGCGCGATTAAATCCGGGATCTCCTGCTGATGTTTCCTGTAAGTCATCCGGATTGCCGTTGGAAGGAGCTCTGATAATCATTCCTCCATGACTTCCCCCTGCTGAATAGTCAATTTTAGCAGTAAAAACATACGGAGCTACGTATTGTAAGTTAGAAATCAAAATTCGTTTCTCAGGCCAGGCGAACTGAAAAAACGTATTCCCTTCAGAGCTTTGAATTTCAGTCCCATTGACTGCACCAATGGCTTGCCATTGCGTTACAAAGGCAGGAAAGGTGGTTGCTGCATTTGGAATGAAACTGGCATCAAAAACCTGATTATAATTATCGACAAAGGTAGGTGCCGTTGACGGCAATCCACTGGTAAAGAAAGCCGGTGGCACTATTGTTTCACTTGTCGAATTGGTTATCATCCATTGATCGGCAAACTGAGTTCCAATTTTCACATACCCCGGAGAGAGATAATGAGCACCATCTGTTTCGAAGCCTGCCGTGTCAAAAATACCAATTTTCGCCATTTTAATTGCTACATTATCCTGTGCCTGCCGTACAACAGCATTATAGGGCCACGACGTTGTCCGGTCAATTTTAGCAATAATGAAGGGTAAATTTGAAACTCCCAGGTCATTGCGAATGTCTTTAATAAAATGAGTTAAGTTCGCTTCGTACGCATTCGCCATCGCAGGTATACTGGCATCTGATTCTCCCTGCATCCAGAGAAAGCCGGCAATCTCGTAAGTATCTCCCTGAGCAGTGATGTCGTCGAGGGCAGGCTTTACCACCGTGTTCAGCAACTTATGATAAAGATCTTCTTTAGAAGGAACTCCAGCTGAAGGCGAAAGCCAGTACTCAACAAGAGAAGTACCCGCTACAGCCCCTTTGATAATACGGATATTATCGTTGGGTAAACGTCTGGATATCTCCTTTGCAAAGGACAACTCACTGCCCGAAACCGCGAGTATAGCACCAAAGCCGGGTTTAACATTCAACCATTTATTTGCCAGCGAGGCATCTACCTGCATCCCTGCCCAAATCTGAACATTGGTTTGCTCAGCTTGATAGGCCTCGGGGAAAAGCGTATTACCACCAACTCCAACAGCATTGGATTGACCCGAAAGTACAAAAATCTTATAATGTGTGCCCTGTGAATTTTGTTTAGTTAAAACGCTTTCACCAGCCCTTACTGCTGACCCAAATGAGAATAAAAACAGGCAGGAAAGGAACACTAAAAAAAAGTCATGTATTCGTGATTTCATGATATAGTTCTTTTTTTTGTAGCTTTCTACCGGGATTTTGCCTAAACAAAATCCCGGTAGACAAAGCAATTAGTTTAAAATTAGTTTAAAGCTTTGAGTGGAAGTAGCCGTTTCAATTTTAACAAGGTAAATCCCTTTTTCAAATTTATTTCCGATTGTGAGGGCATGTCCGTTAACAGTTTGATTGCGATATAGCACCGAACCTTGCAGGTTATAAATCGCCAACTTTTGAACACCTGGCTCTACAACCAACTGATCACCATACTGATACACCATTCCCGTTTCATTCAGTTCGATGTTCGAAGTGGTAATCTCACCTTCAATTTTAGCACGATACAACCGCATCCCTGAAGCACGTTGAGCAATGGCGAGTTTGCCCGACGCTAATATTTCTTTTCCGGTAAAGACGCCCATGACCTGCATTCCGGCATTATACACAGTACCGGCCGAGTAAACTCCTGCTGAAAGTCCGGATAAATCAACGCGGGCAACGGGAATACCATTATAATAAATATACAATCTGGAACCAAAATCTTCCACCCTGATAGTTCCTTTTGTCAGGAAACTGCTCACTCCCTCAGGTTTGGTAACAGCAATCGTAGTTACTGAAGTGGCGGCACCCGCTTCTACACCTGAAAACTGAATATTCAACATAGAACCATCGGCGTTTGAATACACAGCTATCCCTTCACGATTGAAGCCCGGGTCAACTGGAGTATCCTGTATATATTCCACATCTATAATATTGGAAGCAAATGCACGCAAAACCATTCCGGCACGGTTGCTTGAAATTCCTGCATAAGTAGTTGAAAAATCCATTTCCGCTTCAAAGGAATATGGTGCAGTATAATCTTCTTTTGAATAAATAATCCGTTTATTGGGCCATTCAAATTGCAGGTATTCACCAGCTATATCGGCGGCGGTAAAGATGCCCGGCACCTGTGCATTCCACTGATTGTAGAAGGTGGTGATGTCCGATGTGTTATTAAACGACTGTTCGTAACGGGTATTCCAGGAAATGACTGGTTTATCGGCCGCAAATCCAGAAGGATTTGGTGCCGGAATCTGAGTAGACGCGCTGTAAAGACGCATGGTAGCGAGGCGCTGTGCTATAGCGATTTTACCGGCATATTCCACAACCATTCCGTTAAATGTGCCCAAATTGGTCATTGAACCGTCGTACACCGTTCCTGAAGTGTATACCATCCCGTTAAAACCGGATAATTCGATGCGCGCAAGGGGAAGAGAATTGTAATAGGCTAAAATAATCGTTCCATAATCTTCGATACTCAATGTATTGCCTCCCACTGTTAATGCATTGGTTCCCGTAGGCAATGGAATTGTAAAGATAGTGGCTGGTGTCTGATTTTCAGGCGAAGGCTGTATCGGGAATGGAGCTGTAATCGGGCCGGAAAATTTGATATTCAGCCCGGCACCATCTTCAGTTGGATAAAAAGCAATTCCGGCTCGATTAAATCCCGGATCACCGGCTGATGTTTCCTGCAAATCATCGGGATTGCCATTGGTAGCTGCCCTGACAATCATCCCACCATGAGTTCCACCACCTGAGTAATCAATTTTGGCTGTAAATCTATAAGGTGCAACATACTGCAAATTAGAGATTAAAATGCGCTTGGCAGGCCAGCTGAATTGAAAATAATGATTTTCTCCTGAACTTTGAAGTTCGGAACCATCAGCAGCCCCGAGTGATTGCCATTGTGTTAAAAAAGCCGGAAAGGTTGTACCTGCATTGGGGATAAAACTGGCATCAAAAGTTTGATTGTAGTTGTCAACAAACGTTGGTGCTGGCGAAGGTAGCCCATCAGTAAATGATCCGGTTGCGCTGAGTGAACTAATAATCATCAGGCCAACTATCAGGCTAATGCCCTTCGTTGAAAAAGAATTGCGTGTTTTCATACTATAAAATTAATTGTGTTATGTTATTCAATAATCAGTTTTTGAGATTTGAACGGGATTGCGCCCGATAATTTAATAAAATAGACACCCTTTTCCAGAGTGAGGTGAAGTTGCTTTTCGCCTGCGAAAGTTTCATTCAATACAAACACAGTGC
>JANJXE010000346.1 GCA_024709185.1 Paludibacter sp. | reverse complement strand
AATTTTTATATACAATAGTAGCACCATGTGCTAGAGTTCCTGAAAGGGTATTATCATTTCCAGGAGTTGATGCCCCATTTGCAAACAATTGTAATTTATAGTCTGATAAATCAACTGTAACTCCTGTACCATTAAATATTTCAATGTATTTATTATTACTTGATCCTTCAACATATTCAGAAATAAACAAGTCGGTAGCATAAGCATTTGATAATGAATATGCGTCCATTTTATACTCACTAGTTCCATTCACAGAACCCCAATTTGCAGTAAAACCAGTCTTACTAATTGACGATGATGTTGACGCAACAGGTGCTCCAATATTTGATGTTGTTCGGCTTCCTGTTAATGCAGAAGAATAATTCGTTTGAATACCACTGCCATTATAAGCATAAACAGCATAATGATAGGTTGTATTATCAATTAATGATGCTTGTTCAAACGCACTCCAAACAGATGTGCCAACATAAACTACTTCGTTTAAACCAGAGTTAATATCAGTTTGACCCACCGTATATACTGTTCCTGCAACAGGAGAACCTGTCACGGCAGCCCCTGTTCTTCTGAGTACCAGATAACCCGTTGGCGCTGTACCCGGGGCTGTAAATGAGGCTGTAAAACTGTTTCCGGTGACTGAGCCAAAGGTTAAGTTTGTAGGAGCTGAAGGTGCTGCAACCAATACAGGGATATTAAATGGATTGGACGTTGCACTTGTCAATGAACCACTGGTAAATGTAATGGTTGCACCGTTAACTGCATCTGAACTGGAAGCTGTTAATCCACTAAAGGTGGCAGTACCCCCAATAGCAGCTCTTGTAGTTGTACCTCCCAATGTCCAACTTCCTGCACCAACAGTTGCAGTTACGTCGGCTGTGCTTGTGGTTGTGTTTCCGTATTGATCCTGTATTCGCACTACTGGCTGATTGGCAAGATTTCCACCGTTGGAGGCAGGTGCAGTAGGTTGAGTAATAATTGAAAGTTTTGAGGGTACACCAACATTAATAGTTTGTGTAACCGATGCATTGGAGTATCCTGTAGCAATTACTACAATTGATTTACTTCCCGGAGATTGCAGCAAAGTTGATTCAGATGGAATTAATGTTATTTTACCTTCACTTATTGAGTAAGCAGAAGGAGCTAAAGTAGTTCCGCCAACCGTAATGCTTGTAATAGCAGAACGCCATGCGGTATTATCTGTAAAAGTAATTTCAATGTTATTGTCTACAGTGTTGTCTGAAATATCAGCTGATAATGTAGGAGGTGTATCTCCGGATGACATATCATTGCCAGTTACAGAAATATTATCTATTGCTACTCCGGAGCTATTTCCACTTTCAGTTCCACGCCAAGTAGCCCATCTAATTTGAACAACCGATTGATTGTTGGCAGCAGAAGGTAATGTGAGAGAAGGTGAAACTTTAACCCCAGTTGTTCCACCTGCTTGTGAATATGGATTTCCTGTACCTAAAACGGTAGTCCAGGATCCAGAAGTACCTACTCTATATTGCATAACGACACCAATGGTTCTGGGTTGAGCAGATATTATTTCAACATCATAATTTATGTTGATATTGTCTTTTCCTGTAGTATTTAATGCTAAAGCAATTTGATTAGCACCTGATGTACTATTGGATGAAGTTTGTACATAGATTCTACCATTGGAAGACGTAGAATAACCATATGTTCCTCCTCCAGTTTGAGCAGCTGTTGCCGCAGTTAAAGTTGCATTGGATGAGGGGCTACTTGCTTCTGCATTTGCCAGAGTTGTCAAACTTGCACCACTTAAACCAGACCAAGCAGCCATTCCGGTAGGCATGGTGGTGAAAGTAGAAGTTCCAAAATTTTGAGAAAATGGTAAATTCTGTGCAGTTGGATTTGTTTGCCCCCACCCTATACTCAAACTCATCATCATCACTGCGAGCAAACTAAACATAAATCTCAAACTAGCATGCTTTCGAACTTGCAAAAGCGTTTCGGGTAAAATTAATTGTTTCATAAAATGTTCATTTACACGTATAAAATTAAACTTCGTCAAAAGTAGCTTTATTGAAAGATGATGCTGATAAAAATGAATGAAAATTCTATTACATTTCATTTTTTACGACTTCAAACATTCTGTAGCGGGCAAATTTAAAAATATATAATCAATACAAGAAATATGCTTATCAACTATTTATCAACAACTTACAATATCAGCTTATTGTTAAATCGTAAAATTTCAGTTTAAATTAGCTTTTTAATGCTAACATTGTTGTTATCTATCTGATTTTAAAGCATGTTTTTATCGATTAACCATTAAGCTTGACACAAAAATACAAACGATTGAAAGGTAAACAGGTTGATTATTTAGAATTAATTTAACTTTAATTAATAGTCAATGAGGCACTTCTGTACATTTAATGATTTAATGTGTAACATAATTGAAATAGTGAGATACTCCCTAAAATTTGGACATGAAGTTAAGATATAAAAGTATTATCTTTAAACCAAAAAATTTTATGTCAACAACAAGGAGAAAATTCAGTAAAGAATTCAAATCAAAAGTGGTTCTGGAGTCATTGAAAGAGCGTGAAACATTAGAAAGTTTAGCTAAAAAGTATGAACTGACACCGACTCAGATTTCCACCTGGCGCAGTCTGGCTTTGAAGAATTTCGGAAATGTATTTACTTCAGATAGTCCAGAAAGCAAAGATGAAGGTGTAGACACTCAGATTTTGTATGCTCAAATAGGAGAGCTCAAGGTGCAGAACGAATTTCTAAAAAAAAAGCTTCGTTAAGATGCTTGGATGAGCGCAAGAAAATGATTGAACCGAATCATCAGGATTTGAGCATATCTATCCAGTTAGAGCTACTTTCTATATCACGCAGCAGTTTTTATTATGTTCCGGTTGGCGAATCAGATCAGAATTTGAAAATCATGCGTTTTATGGATGAGCAATATATGTCGACTCCATTTTATGGAGCATTGCGATTGTTAGCCTTGCTTAAGATGGCGGGTTATCCGGTTAATGTGAAGCGTGTAAGGCGTTTAATGAAGTTGATGAATTGGCGTACAATTTTTAGAGAACCCAAAACCACCATCAGCGAGAAAACGCATTATAAATACCCCTATCTTCTGAGGGATCTGGAAATTGTGATACGTAATCAGGTTTGGGCCATGGACATCACCTACATTCCAATGAAAAAGGGATTTATGTATCTCACGGCAATCATCGACTTACACAGCAGGTTTGTTATTCATTGGTCGTTATCCAATACCATGACAGCCGAATGGTGTACCCAGGTGCTTAAAGAAGCAATGGAGAAACACGGAAAACCTGAAATTTTCAACACCGATCAAGGCAGCCAGTTTACAAGCGATATTTTTATTAATGAATTGAAAGAGAACGAAATAAAGATTTCGATGGATGGTAAAGGGCGTGCTCTGGATAATGTTTTTGTTGAAAGATTATGGCGAAGCGTAAAATACGAGAACGTGTATTTGAATGTGTACGAAAATGGATTAACTTTGTGGAAGGGATTGGATGATTACTTTCGGTTCTATAACAACGAACGGTTACATCAATCATTGAATTATCAGACGCCCGGGAAAATCTATCACTTTGCGGCCTAAAACGAGAATAACTTTTTTCGGGCTCGATGGGACGGCCCCAAAAGTTATTGCCCGTTTTGTCCGAATTAAACTGAAATTGCAGCAAAAAAAACATCTTAACTTGCTGCTGAAATTGTCCTAACATTGGGGAGTACTATAATCGCAAAGCACTTGTCAACTTTTCAGGAATTAGCACAAGTCCGATCCGACATGGGAGATTACTGGTGGGAACAACGGGCGTGTGCTTACTTAAACAGTTTTCAGTTACCTAAAATAATCTATCCCAATATGACAAAGTATCTTCCTTTTGTGATAGATATTGACAATCATTTTTACCACAACGACAAATCATTTCATATCCTTTCGGATAGGATATACTGGTTAGGAGCATTTTTAAATTCAACATTATTCAGGTATTGCTTCAGAGATAATTTTGCAGAGCTATTAGGTGGCACGCGGGAACTTCGAAAAGTTTTTTTTGAACCAATACCTGTTAAGCATATCACTATTGAAGAAGAGCAACCATTTAGGGAACTGATTGGCAGTATCCTTGATTTAAAAAATCAGGATGAACAAGCCGATACTACTTCTCTTGAATCCCAAATCGACCGACTGGTTTATGAACTATACGGCTTAACCGAAGAAGAAATAAAAATAGTGGAGGGCAATTAATATGGAAGCAAGTGATGCTATGCGTTTAACTAAACAGGAAGCGCTGTCATTGTTCAGTTATCTTGAAATCGGTCATAAGAGAGTATTACTCGACAAATTAGAGTTACTCAAAAAAAATCCTGATGCAGTTAAATTAAAGGAAATGAAACGAATGATGTTACTCATTTCTATTTGGGAGAATTACAAGTCGGAGAAGGTGCGGGATAAAATTATGGATCTCAACGCTTTATTTATTCGGGATTTTTACAGTGAAGCTATTCAACGGATTTCAATTATCGAATTGAGCTTTCTGGTTCATTTAAGTTTCAGCTACAGGAATATTAAAACCAAAAATGCAATTCGGCATCTTCAACACGATGAAAAATTTATTAGATATTTCAGGGAATGTTACAGTAAACTGGCTAGGAAAGAATAGAATTTTCCACCAC
>JANJXE010000316.1 GCA_024709185.1 Paludibacter sp. | reverse complement strand
AGTCCCTGGGCTGTGGCACGTGCTTTTTACATTGCCCGCAGCGGTAGACCGGGTCCTGTGGTCCTCGACATCACTAAAAACGCTCAATTCCAGGAATTTGAATACGAGTACAAGCCTATTACCCATATCCGGAGCTATATTCCCGTTCCGGAAGTAAATCCCGATCAGATTAAAGTTGCTGCCGAGCTGATCAACTCTGCAAAACGTCCGTATGCACTGGTTGGACAAGGTGTATTACTTTCCAATGCTGAAAAAGAACTTAAAGCTTTTCTCGAAAAAGCAGATATTCCAGCAGCCTGGACACTCTTAGGAGCTTCAGCTATGCCTTCCGATTTCCGCCTGAATGTAGGATTTTTAGGAATGCACGGAAATGTAAGTCCGAATATTAAAACCAACGAATGCGATGTGCTTATTGCTATTGGAATGCGTTTCGACGACCGGGTAACCGGAAATCTCGCTAAGTATGCCAAACAGGCTAAGGTAGTACATCTCGATATCGATGCTGCAGAAATCAGCAAGAACGTAAAGGCAGATGCTCCTGTACTTGGAACAGCTAAAGAAACGCTGCCTGCCCTTACAGCACTTCTTCAGCCTGCAACTCATACCGAATGGATAGAATCGTTTAAGGAAATCGACCAGAAAGAATATGAAAAGGTAATCAAACGTGAAGTACATCCTGAAGGCAAAGAAATGACCATGGGTGAAGTAATCTATAAAATATCGGAAGCAACCAGGCACAATGCCATTGTGGTAACCGATGTAGGACAAAATCAGATGATGGCTGCCCGCTATTCCAGCTACAACATCCCCCGAAGTTTGGTTACATCCGGTGGATTGGGAACCATGGGATTTGGATTACCGGCTGCTATGGGAGCTAAAGTAGGAGCACCCAACCGTACTGTAGTGATGTATACAGGTGATGGAGGATTTCAAATGACAATTCAGGAGCTGGGCACCATTATGCAGGAACAAATCGGTGTGAAAATGGTGGTTCTCAATAATCATTTCCTCGGTATGGTACGCCAGTGGCAGGAAATGTTCTTTGATGAACGGTATTCGTTTACCGAAATGATGAATCCTGATTTTGTAGCCATCGCGAAAGCATATCGAATAAATGGCACAGAAGTGTTTGAACGTGAAAACCTTGATGCAGCGATTGCCGATATGCTTAAGGATGACAAGCCTTACCTTCTGGTTGTAAATGTTGAGAAAAAGGGAATGGTATATCCGATGGTGCCAGCAGGCGCTTCCGTTACCGAAATAACACTGGGTGAATAAATCAGTTAAATTTGTAAATTTGCAGTCTCATGGAAACAAAATTATATACCATCACCGTATTCTCCGAAAATACAGTAGGTTTGCTCAATCAAATCACCATTATTTTCACCCGTCGTGCGCTAAACATCGAAACACTTTCGGTGTCGCCCTCGGCAATTAAAGGCATTCATAAATTTACCATTACCATAAACTCTACCGAAGATGTGGTTGAAAAAGTGGTACGTCAGATCGACAAACGGGTCGATATTCTGAAAGCCTATTACAATACCGATGAAGACCTGGTACATCAGGAAATAGCGCTTTACAAGGTATCCACCGAAAAGTTGCTGGCCCTGGGCTCCATCGAGAAAATGATTCGCGATCATCATATTCAGATACTGGAGATGAACGACAGTAGTGTGGTATTTCAGAAAACTGGACATTATGCTGAAACGCAGAAATTGTTCGACGAACTGAACCACAGTATCGGTGTGTTGCAATTTATCCGTTCAGGACGAGTGGCTATTACCAAATCGAAGGTTGAACGACTTTCGGACATGCTGGAAGAGATTCAGCGAAAATTTGGTAATCAGCCTGAATAAAAATAGTATCAATTAACTAAACTAAATATTTAAGTAAAAAATGGCAGTAATGAATTTTGGCGGCGTTGACGAAAACGTAGTAACCCGCGAAGAATTTCCGTTGGCAAAGGCACAGGAAGTAATGAAAGATGAAGTAATCGCAGTAATCGGTTACGGTGTACAAGGCCCTGGTCAGTCGCTTAACCTCCGCGACAATGGCTTCAACGTAATTATCGGACAACGCAAAGGCGGCAAAACCTGGGAAAAAGCAATTGCTGACGGATGGGTTCCGGGTGAAACACTTTTCGACATCGAAGAAGCCTGCGATCGTGCAACGGTTATCCAGTACCTGCTTTCGGATGCAGCCCAGATTGAAGTATGGCCCCGTATCAAACCTTACCTCACTACAGGTAAAGCGCTCTATTTTTCTCATGGTTTTGGCATTACATATAAAGAACGTACCGGTATTGTTCCTCCTGCCGATGTGGATGTAATTCTTGTTGCACCGAAAGGTTCGGGTACGTCGCTGCGCCGTATGTTCCTTCAGGGACGTGGATTAAACTCTTCGTATGCCATCTTCCAGGATGCTACCGGCCGTGCTAAAGATCGCGTAGTAGCACTGGGAATTGGTGTAGGTTCGGGTTATCTCTTCGAAACAACCTTCAAACGCGAAGTATATTCCGACCTAACCGGCGAACGTGGTACGCTTATGGGCGCAATTCAGGGAATTCTGTTGGCTCAGTACGAAGTGCTGCGTGAAAACGGTCATACTCCTTCAGAAGCGTTCAACGAAACCGTTGAAGAACTTACACAGTCGCTGATGCCACTGTTTGCTGAAAACGGTATGGACTGGATGTATGCCAATTGTTCGACTACTGCTCAACGTGGTGCACTCGATTGGATGGGCCCCTTCCACGATGCTACCAAACCTGTTTTCGAAAAACTCTACAGCGAAGTAGCCTGTGGTAACGAAGCACAACGTTCGATTGATACCAATTCGAAACCCGACTACCGCGAAGGACTGGAAGCTGAATTGAAAGCATTGCGCGAAAGTGAAATGTGGAGAACCGGTGCCGTTGTTCGTAAACTTCGTCCCGAAAACAATTAAATGAACTGATAATTCAGGTATACGGAGCAGCAAATTCCAGATAAGAGTCGCTGCTCCGTATTTTTTTGCTTTTTTGCAAACAAAACAGCCCCGACAAACGTTAAATTTTGAATTCAATGCATTTATAAAAAATAAACAGATGACTAAAAAGATTATATTTTGGTTTCGAAGGGATCTCCGGCTGGAAGATAATGCAGGACTTTTCGAAGCCCTCAGAACCGGCCTCCCGGTAATACCGCTGTTTATTTTTGATACCAACATACTTTCTAAACTTGAAAACAAAATCGATCGACGTGTAGACTTCATTTTTCAGGCCCTGGAAAATATAAACCAAAAGCTCAATCCGATGGGCTCACAATTGTGTATAAAACAAGGTTTACCTTCTGAAGTGATACATTCGTTAATCAGAGAAGGTGATATTGCGGCTGTGTATGCCAACCGCGATTACGAGCCCTACGCACGACAACGTGATGAAGAACTATCACAGCTTTTGCAATCTCAACACATCGATTTTAAACTGTTTAAAGACCAGGTGATTTTCGAACCGTCCGAAATCTTAAAAGCCGACGGATCACCGTATACGGTTTACACTCCCTATTCCAAAAGCTGGAGAAAGACTTTTCAGGAAGGGATGGCAGCAGGATTTCCTTCTGAGTACCTGAATAATTTTGCCTCTGAAACTCCTGAAAGCGATATTCATACTCTAACGGATACAGGGTTTCATTCTACGGGTTACCGATTCACGCCACCCATAATTCCACTTACCCTGCTCCCCCATTACCACGAAACCCGCGACATTCCAGCCATGGAAGGTACTTCAGGACTGAGTGTGCACCTTCGTTTCGGCACCATCAGCATACGCCGCCTGGTAAAAGCCGCATTGACAAACAACGACACCTGGCTCGGTGAACTAATCTGGCGCGAATTCTTTATGATGATTCTATATCATTTTCCGCATGTGACGCATCAATCTTTTAAACCGGCTTACGATTTTATTCCATGGCGAAACGACGAAAAGGAATTTGAACGCTGGTGCAATGGTCAAACAGGCTATCCCATTGTGGATGCAGGCATGCGTGAACTAAAAGCAACAGGTAAAATGCACAATCGTATACGGATGATTACCGCCAGCTTTCTCACCAAGCATTTATTAATTGACTGGCGCTGGGGAGAAGCCTGGTTTGCAGCACATCTGCTCGACTATGATTTGTCGGCCAACAATGGCAACTGGCAGTGGGCAGCAGGATGTGGATGCGACTCAGCTCCTTATTTTAGAATTTTTAACCCCTCAGAACAAACAAAAAAGTTTGACTCACGGTTACAGTATGTCAGGAAATGGGTACCCGAGCTCGATACACTAAACTATCCTCTTCCTATGATCGATCATTCAGTAGCACGGGCACGAGCGCTGACCACCTACAAGCGCGGTTTGGAAAGTGTGAAAAAGGGCTGAAAAGAATATAAAATAGTAATTCTTTGACTATATTTGCTGTCGGTAGCCTTCAAAACGTTGAAGCGATAAAAAAAAGAAATTAATCAGTATAAAAACACATAAACGAAAGTAATTATGATTTTTGATGTAGAAATGATTCGGAAAGTATATTCCGAACTTCCCCAAAAGCTTGAAAAAATTAGGTCGGTACTTTCCCGGCCACTAACGCTTACCGAAAAGATTCTGTATGCACACCTGGCTGCCGGCGAAAACCTGAAAAGTTTTGAACGTGCTACCGATTATGTAAATTTTGATCCCGACCGGGTTGCCATGCAGGATGCAACTGCTCAAATGGCATTGTTACAATTGATGAATTCGGGCCGTCAGAAAGTAGCTGTTCCCTCAACCGTTCATTGCGACCACCTTATCCAGGCACATGTTGATGCTAAATCCGATTTAAATACAGCGACCATATCAAACCGAGAGGTATATGACTTTCTGACCGATGTGTCCAATAAATTTGGTATTGGTTTCTGGAAACCCGGAGCCGGCATTATTCACCAGGTTGTACTTGAAAATTACGCGTTCCCGGGTGGAATGATGATTGGTACCGACTCGCATACCCCTAATGCCGGCGGTTTGGGAATGATAGCTATTGGAGTAGGCGGAGCCGATGCTGTGGATGTAATGGCAGGAATGCCCTGGGAACTAAAAATGCCCAAACTTATTGGCGTAAAACTTACCGGTCGCATGTCGGGCTGGACATCTCCCAAAGATGTGATTTTAAAACTGGCAGGAATCCTTACCGTTAAAGGAGGAACCAATGCAGTAATTGAATATTTCGGCGAAGGAACTGCTACTATTTCAGCAACAGGAAAAGGAACCATTTGTAATATGGGTGCTGAAGTAGGTGCCACCACTTCTATTTTCCCCTTCGATGAAAAATCGGCCGCATACCTGTCAGCTACCGGACGTAGTGAAATCGCCGAACTGGCTACAGCCATTATCGGTCATCTGCAACCCGATCCTGAAGTAGTTGCCAATCCTGAAAAATATTACGATCGTGTCATCGAAATCAATCTTGATGAACTCGAACCTTATGTCAACGGACCTTTTACACCCGATTTAGCCTGGCCGTTATCGGAATTTGCTGCTAAAGTAAAAGAAAACGGTTATCCGCAAAAACTGGAAGCCGGACTGATTGGTTCATGTACCAACTCTTCCTACGAGGACCTGACCCGAGCTGCATCGATTGTGGCCGGTGCACGTCGCGACGGATTAAAAGCTGCTGCCCGCTTCATTATTAATCCCGGATCTGAACTGGTACGGTATACTGCAGAGCGCGATGGACTTATCGAAGAGTTTGAAGCCGTGGGTGGGGTAATCATGGCCAATGCCTGCGGTCCCTGTATCGGTCAGTGGAAACGCGAAACCGACGATCCAACCCGTCCTAACTCGATTATCACATCGTTTAACCGTAATTTCGCCAAGCGAAACGATGGCAATCCGAATACCCATGCCTTTGTAGCCTCACCTGAAATTGTAGCTGCACTGACCATTGCCGGTGACTTGTGTTTCAATCCATTGAAAGATGGTCTTAAAAATGAACAGGGCGTTGAAATATGTCTTCAGGAACCCAGTGGATATGAACTTCCTGCAAAAGGATTTGAAGTAAAAGATGCCGGGTATATTGCTCCTGTCGAAGATGGCAGCAAGGTAAGTGTGAAAATTGATCCCGAATCGAAACGTCTTCAGGAACTTAAACCTTTCCCCGCATGGGATGGAAAGGATTATGTGCAGCAACCCCTTCTTATAAAAGTTAAAGGAAAGTGTACCACCGACCATATTTCGATGGCAGGTCCATGGCTTCGTTTCCGCGGGCATTTGGATAACATCTCCGACAACATGCTGATTGGCGCTGTAAATACATTTAATGATGCGACTAATGCGGTATTGGATCCCGCATCCGGAGAATACATTGCTGTTCCGGCTCTCGCTCGTAAGTACAAAGCTAAGGGTATCGGCTCAGTAGTGGTTGCAGAGGAAAACTATGGAGAAGGCTCTTCGCGCGAACATGCGGCTATGGAACCACGCTTCCTGAATGTAAAAGCAATTTTGGTGAAATCATTTGCCCGTATTCACGAAACCAACCTTAAAAAACAGGGAATGCTGGCATTGACTTTTGCCGATAAAGCTGATTACGATAAAGTACGCGAAAACGATACCATCAGCATTCTTGGACTTACTGAATTTGCTCCCGGAAAGAATCTGACCATCGTTTTACACCATATTGATGGCACCAGTGAACAATTTGAAGCAGTTCATACTTATAATGAACAGCAAATCGGCTGGTTCAGGGCAGGTAGTGCTTTAAATGCGATGAAAAAATAATACAACAAAAATGATAAACATATGGCAACAAAAAAAGATTACCTGATTTACAAACTATCAGAAACTGTAAAAACCACCAGCCGCATTGAAAAAGAACTCTTTACGCAGTTTAATGTGAAGCGTGGATTGCGTAACGAAGACAATACCGGGGTACTCGTTGGTCTTACCAAGGTGGGCGACGTAGTAGGTTACGAACGATTGCCCGAAGGTGGCCTCAAACCCATCCCGGGAAAATTATTCTACCGTGGCATCGACCTCGAAGACCTGGTTCACGGGATAGAAGCCGAAAATCGACTGGGTTTTGAAGAAACGGCTTTCCTGCTGCTTTCCGGATACCTTCCCGATAAAGAGGAATTACGTGTATTTACCGAAATTCTCAATGAATCGATGGCTCTTGACGCCAAGATGAAATTGAATATCATTGAGCTGGAAGGAAATAACATTATGAATATTCTGGCTCGTAGTGTTCTCGAAATGTACACCTTTGACCCCAATGCAGATGATATTACCCGCGATAATCTCATCCGCCAGTCGGTGGAATTGATTGCCAAATTCCCGACTATTATCGCTTATGCGTACAATATCCTTCGCCACAGCCAGCAGGGTCGTTCGCTGCACATCCGCCACCCGCTCGAAGGTGCCTCGATTGCTGAAAACTTCCTGTATATGATTAAGGGTCCCAATAATTACACTGAACTCGATGTGAAACTACTCGACCTTTGTCTTATTCTTCATGCAGAACACGGTGGAGGTAACAACTCAACCTTTTCGGTACGTGTAACCAGCTCGACTCAAACCGATACCTATTCGGCCATTGCGGCAGGCATCGGCTCACTCAAAGGTCCACTCCACGGAGGTGCCAATATTGAAGTTAAAGACATGTTTGACCATCTGAAAGAAGCCATCAAAAACTGGAAGGATGTGAAGGAAATCGACGCATACCTTAATAAAATGTTAAATAAAGATGCATACAACCGCACTGGTTTGATATACGGTATCGGTCATGCTGTTTATACCATCTCCGATCCTCGTGCTATCCTGCTGAAGGAACTGGCCCGTAAACTGGCAGAGGAAAAAGGCAAACAAAAAGAATTTGACTTCCTGGCCCTGCTTGAGGAACGCGCCATTAATGCTTTTATGAATTACAAAGGTTCG
>JANJXE010000251.1 GCA_024709185.1 Paludibacter sp. | reverse complement strand
AACCGAAACAAGTCCGTTTAACCTGCCTACCATAGCGTTTCCAAGGCTACCCTGGGGCGATTTAATCAACTCTTTACTACTCGTAGTAGCAATTGAACCAATTACCGAAACTTTCTTTTGTTCGCCATAACCAACCACAACCACTTCTCCAAGTGTTCTTGTATTTTCTTCCAGTTGAATATGAAGGACGGTATGCTCGTCACTTTTCACTTCTTTGTCGGTATAACCTACATACGTAATTTTAAGAATGGATCCTACAGGTGTTTTCAACTGAAAGTATCCTTCCAAATCTGTAACAGTTCCTGCATTTCCTCCTTTAATGGTTATGTTTGCACCAATGATAGGCTCTCCCTTTTCATCAATAACTTTACCACGGGTTATATACGTTGACTGAGCTGACAGGGAAAAACTGAGTAGTAAAAAAGTTAGTAACAGAAAGGTGTTCTTAAAGCTACAAAAACGATTAGCATTCTGGTTCCATAAAACGGGCATGACATTTAAGGAATGACTCATAGCATATTTTTTTGAATAATATTAGAATTTAAGATTATCGTCACAAAGGTACTTTTGAGTTTGTGCTTTTAAAAATCCATACGTATCATCCGAACTGTCTTTTTGTAACATCATTTTATCTTTTCTGGCTATCAACTGCTTACTCAGAAAATAAAACTAACACTTGTGTAGACGAAGTTTGTCGTCAAATGCTTAAAGAAACATCAAGATGTTGAAAAACAGAATAAAAACAGGAGCCGGACAGGAAATCTGAATTTATGGTTTTGAAAGTGTTTTTAAATACTCCTGAACAGACATTCCAAAACGTGCTTTGAAATTTTTATTGAAATGGAAGCTGCTGTTAACCCCTATTTTCAACATCACACTTTCAATGTCACGTTCTCCCTTTTCAAAGCACTTTTTAGCCTCGTCACACTTTATTTCCCGAATATATTCGGAGGTGGATTTACCCAGTAGAGAAACCATTTTTCTATGTAGCTGCATTCTGCTGATGGCTAACTTTTCACAAATAAAATCAATACTGAAGATGGGGTTCTCCAGATTATCCAGAATCACTTTATTCATAGCATTTAAAAATGCTTGTTCTCTATCGGCAATTTTGGAGTGTATTTCTACTGACTCAACAGGTCGTTTACCCGACAAACTACGTATATAATTGTTCACCTTCAAAAGCAGGGATTTGGTTGAAAATGGTTTCGGAATAAAATCTTCAGCTCCTGCTTCCAGAGCCTTTATCTCTTCACTCTCGCCTGTTTTTGCTGTAAGTACAATGATTGGGATATGACTGGTACGGTGATCATTTCGTACAAGCCTTATAAGTCCGATGCCATCTACCTGAGGCATCATAACGTCGGTTAATATAATATCGGGTGTAAATCGCAATGCTTTGTCAAAAGCTTCCTGTCCATTTGCTGCCTGAAATACTGTAAATTTGTCTTTAAAGCTTTTTACCAGATATGAACGTAAATCTTCATCATCTTCCACAACCAGAACGGTCGCTTTTTTATTCTCAACAAACTCTTCTTCATTTATTTCACCCTGAATAATGTCATCATTCGGATCTTCCAATGAACTGTCAGCAGGTACTTCGCATGGCAAAAAAACTTTAAAAACTGTTCCCTCACCTGGCGTTGACTGAACTTCAATAATACCCTTACATATCTCAACCAGCTGTTTAACCAATGCTAATCCTATTCCGGTTCCGGAGCTCGCAGAAGATTCGATTGACTGATAGAAACGATCAAAGATATGAGGTAAATCTTCAGAAGAAATTCCACAACCTGAATCCTGTACTCTGAATGTTAGTGTTTCGTTTTGTTGCTCAATAAACACAAATACGTCGCCACCGTCAGGTGTATACTTAAATGCATTTGAAATTAAATTGTACAGTATTTTAGAAAATTTGTCGATATCAAAAATCAATTTCCTGTCGTTAACTTCCACAACAAAATCAAAATGGATTTTTTTAGTAACAGCTATACCATCAAATGACTTCTTTATATCATACAAAATAGTGGCTACAGAATGAACTTCATTATGCAAGGTACTTCCCTGATTAATTAGTCTGCGAAAATCCAGAAACTGATTTACCAGATACAAAAGACGGGTAACATTTTTATCCACAATTCCTATTCTGTCAGATAAAAACGGATCGCTCATCATTTGCCGGTTGTTTTTAATATCCTCAATCGGACCTGCTATAAGTGTAAGTGGAGTGCGTATATCATGTGCAACATTTGTATGAAAACGTAATTTCATATTACTGATTTCTTCCTGATGCTGACGTTCGATATCTTTAATTTTCAATTGTTGTTGAAACTTTGCCTCTTTTTTGATATACTTTATTATGAAATAGAAGATTATCAGACCTAAACAAAAATAGGCAATAAATGCCCATGGAGAAAGCCAGGGTGCCGGTCGCACCGTAATGGTTAATTTTTTCTCTTTTCCACCCCATGTGTTCTCATTGTTGGAGGCCCTTACCCAAAAATCATAAGTACCGGATGGTAATTTGCTGTAGTGTGCAATCCTGTTTTTACTATCTGTTGTATTAAAATCCTTATCGTAACCTTCCAACTTGAATTCATAATTATTTTCATCAAAATCGTTGTAATGTAGCGACATGAATTTAATTGACAAACTGTTTTCGTTGTAATTAAGTACTATTTTATCAGTTTCGAATAGTGGTTTCTTTAATTTTTGTGACAACACCGGATCGCTTTTAACCGATTTCCCCGACACAAATATATCTGTAATAATGGCATCGGCTTTAAATGGATTGTGTGGCTGAGGATTGGTATTGATCACATTCAGCCCATTAATGGTACCTACGTAAATATATCCATTATATTCGAAACTGG
>JANJXE010000267.1 GCA_024709185.1 Paludibacter sp. | reverse complement strand
ACCAAGGTATATCCCAAATGATATTACCTGTTGATTGAAAAGTCTTTTGATTGTTTCTTCTATAACCATTAATTTCTGAGTCAGACAACACTAAAGGGTTGAAACCTTGCGATACATTCTGAATATGTAATGGGTCGTTATTGGCGTATGCCGTTGTAATAGGAGTTTCTGTTAAAACTGACCTCCAGTAATTTTCATTTGAGTTATATGGTGAGTTTTTTGTATCAGCTATGCCTGTAATGAGCAGTTCAACTTTTATATCTTTAGTGACTTTTGCTGTTAAGTTTGAACGGAGATTAAATCGTTCGTAATTTAAGTCGCCTGTACTGTAAATTCCCTGCTGATTTATATATGAAAAATTCAAAAAATAGTCAACTTCTTTTCCTACACTTCCTGAAGCAGACAAGTTATGTTTATACTGTGGTGCATAATAATTGGAATTGAGTGCAGACCAATCGGTTCCTTTTAACACGCCATTGCGGTATTTATCAATTTCTTTTTTTGAGAATTCTAATTGGCCAAATGGCAACGAACCTCTCATAATATTATTTTCGTTTGTAATTTCCATAAACTGTACAGCATTTAAGCCTACAGGTGTATTAATGGGTGTCTGTAAGCCATAATTTCCGGAATACTCGATGGTGGTTTTACCTTGTTCGCCTTTTTTTGTTGTAATTAAAATTACACCATTTGAGGCCCTTACTCCATAGATTGCAGCAGATGCATCTTTTAATACAGATATATTTTCAATTTCATTAGGATCAATACGAGTCATATTATCACGTGGAACACCATCTATAATAATCAAAGGATCACCCATACCTCTAATTTGAAGTGTCGAAGCAAAGGCACCGGGTTCGCCTGAAGTTTGAATTACTCTAACACCCGATAGTTTACCTGCCAACATATTAGTAATATTCTCACTTTTAATTGAGATGATATCACTACCTTTTACAGTTGCTATTGAACCCGTCAGGCTCGTTTTCTTCTGTGTTCCATAACCTACTACCACCACTTCATCAAGCAACTTTGTATCTTCTTTAAGTATAATTTTGTATTGATTGGATATTCCTACTCTTACCTGCTCATCATGGTATCCTACATAAGAGATTGAAAGTAGCGCTTGATTTTCTACATCTAAAGTGAACACCCCATCAATATTCGTAATAGTTCCTGCATTCGCTCCTTTTACAAAAACTGAAGCACCAATTATCGGGTCGCCTTTTTCATCGGTTACCAAGCCGGAAACTTTTTTTAGGCCCCTGGATTGGGGGGTTGGATTTTTAATTACAGCTATTGTATTACCGGTAAGTTTGTACGAGTAACCTTTCTGGCTTAGCACTCTTTTAACCAATGATTCTGCATTCTCATTGTTAACCTGAACCGAAATATCTTTCTCATTATCAATATCTTCGTTGATAAATGAAAAACGTAAATCCGATTTCTTCTCAATAGCTTTAAAAAACTCGATCAAACTTACTTTCTCCACTTTCAATGATATGGAGTTTTGACCGAATGCCGGAATAACTACCAACAGTATCAGTAGCGTCCATAGCATTTTAGAACATTTTTCTTGAATTGTCATAGTATTTATCAGTTGATGTCAGTGATTTAAGGATTTTTATTTTTATCTGAAATTCAGATAGATTATATCGCCATTTTTAGTATAACTAAACCTATAGTGTATCGCCAGATTTCTCAGAATATCATTTACATCCGTTTCACGATACGATGCAGTTAAGGCCCTATCGGGACTGCGGCCGGCTATGTGAAACTTAACTCCGAAATAGCGTTCCAGCTTCGGTAATATGATATGCATATTCTCCGATTGAAAATAAAGCTCTCCACGAGTCCATGCAGTTTCCACTTCCAAATCTGTTTTGCTATGTTCAAAACCGGCCTTTGCGTAATCATATCTTACCTTTTCATTGGGGTTTACTTCCATACGTTTAGTATGATCCCTATTCAGAAAAGCCTCAATTTTCCCCTCCACCAGGCTGGCTTCAGCAAATTGCTCACCCGGATAGGCATTAAGATTAAATTTTGTACCTAAAACCTTCACACTAATCTCTTTTGTTTTTACAATGAAAGGTTGATCGGGGTTGTGCATTACATCAAAAAAAGCTTCTCCTGAAAGATTCACTTCTCTGTTTTTCCTCCCAAAAACAGCCGGGTAGGAAAATATTGAATTTGCACTTACCTGTACACGGGTGCCATCGGGCAGGGTAATACGCATTCGCTCACCATTAGCAGTTTCGATGGTGTAAATGTTGGAAGCAAATTCACGTTCCACACTTTCCCGGGTAAAATAATACACCCCAAGTCCCAGAATGATTGGAAGAAGTACGATGGCGGCATATTTGAAGAACGGATGAATTACTAACTTTCCCGGAAGAGCCGACCTCACTTCAGGACTAGATTTCTCCAAAGGTCGGATGATTTTTTTCAGATTTGCTTTTACCTTTTCAAAAGCAGCTGTGTTTCTTTCTGCAAGCGGTGTGTAATCCTGCCAAACTTCATACAAACACGATTCAATGATAGCTTCATCGAATTCAGCTAAAAATGTACGTAAAGTGGCAAATTCACTTTGAGATAATGAGCCATTTACATGTTTAGTCAGTAAAGTGGATAATTTCTTTTGTTCCATGATGCTTAATTATACTTAGAAATACAATTCTCAACTAAAAATCTCATTGGTTTGCTAATATGTTATAAAACATAAAATTTGCATCAAAAGCGCAAACCTCCGATGAATAGTATAGTTGATAAAAAATTGAATGGTTAAGACGTACTTTTTTTAACACTAAAAAAACAGTAAAAACATAAACGAAAGTTCCTTCATTTCGTTCCGAAGTACTGAAAGTGCCTGAGAAAGGTAATTATAAACCGAGGCTTCACTTATTTTTAGTCTTTCGGCAACTTCGGGAGCCGAAAGCGCTTCTTCTTTGCACATTTCAAAAACCTGAACCTGCCGGGGCGATAGTTTGTGCTTGGCTTTTTGAAGTGCAATCCTGAATAATTCCATGTCGAATTCCAAATCAGCCTGTGCAACTAACTGATTATTTTCACAATGAATCATATAGTCCTCAAAAACAGGATCGGCAAAATTCTTCTTTATGTCGTTGATGAGCTGGTTTTTGGCAATCTTAAAAAGCCATGCCTTAAATGAAAGTTCCGGATCAATTTTAGACCGGTGCAGCCAAACTTTAATAAATGTATCCTGTACAATCTCCCGGGCCTGAGCGTGTGAACGTATCATTCCAAAAACATAGCCATACAACAAATCAAAATATTCGTCGTAGAGAGTTTCGAAGGCCTTGTAAGATCCGGCTTTTAGTTTCAGAATTAATTCACTGTTCGACATTCCATGGTGTTTGAATTCGTGGTTGCAAAGGTATAAAAACTTTGTAGACTGAAACAAAAAAGCATAAACTCTTACATTTATGTCGAAAAGCTGACTCTGGCTTGTTTCTAAATTTCTTATTTTAATTGATACTAAATCACTCTAATTGAACCACATGTAAATTCTGATAAAATCGAATACAATTAAAAAGTATGATTTGAATTGAAAAAACAGTATTTTAGCTACTCAGAACTAAAAACCTCTACCTGTCAAAAATGAAATCATTATATATCAAGCTGACGAAACATCTACACGACTTGAGGTCAGAATTGAAGAAGAAACAGTGTGGTTAACACAATCACAAATGGCTGATTTATTCCAAACATCAAGAAACAATATTACGTTGCATATTTCCAATATTTTCAAAGAAAACGAACTTAAAGAAGTTTCAATTGGTAAGGAATCCTTACTTACTGCAAGTGATGGAAAAAAATACATAACAAAATTTTACAATCTTGATGTAATAATTTATCTTTGCATCCAGCTTTCATTTGAATAATGTGAAATTTGCACATTTTATCATTTGAATAATGTGATTTTTTCCTGCATTTTAATTTAATAAATGTGATATGAAAAGATTCTTAATGTCTGATTTGGTTGATTGGGCTCAAAAGAAAGACCGTAAGCCGCTGATTATCATGGGGGCACGTCAGGTTGGCAAAACATGGCTAATGCGCGAATTCGGACGTCAGACTTTTACAGACGTTTTTTATCTGAATTTCGAGAACACACCCGGAATGGAAGATTTATTTTCAGGTGAAATCCGGCCACAACGGATTATTGACTATTTATCCATATTACACGGAAAACGAATTGTTGCCTCCGAAACATTACTTATTTTTGATGAAGTACAGGAAGTACCCCGCGCACTTACCAGTTTAAAGTATTTTGCAGAAGAAGCCCCTGAATATGCTATCTGTTGTGCCGGATCATTGCTCGGAATAGCATTACATAAAAACACTTCATTTCCGGTAGGTAAGGTCGAATTTTTGACACTCGAACCTTTGTCGTTCAAAGAATACCTGAATGCAAATGGCGAAGAATTATTACTCAATCAGCTTCACTCAGAAAACATTGAGCCATTACCGGTCGTGTTGTCTGAAAAACTGACGGATTACCTTAAACAGTATTTTATCATTGGAGGAATGCCGGCAGCAATCAACAAATGGCTTGAAACCCGCGATTTTAATGAAGTTGAAAAGGTTCAAACTGCTATTTTGATTAGTTATGAACAGGATTTTTCGAAACATGCACCTCCTAATTTGGCACCTAAAATCAGACATATATGGAATAGTATACCAGGACAGTTAGCAAGAGAGAATAAAAAATTTCTTTATGGATTGGCTAAAGAGGGTGCCCGGGCACGCGAATATGAAGATGCATTGATGTGGCTTAAAGATAGTGGCTTAATTCGT
>JANJXE010000243.1 GCA_024709185.1 Paludibacter sp. | reverse complement strand
GGAAGCATTTACAGCATCGGCAATTGTTTTCAAATCATCCGGGGTATAAAACTTATCAACAGAGGACTTAAAACTTCCATCGGCTTCGTATTTTATGTACACCAGCCCTTTGGCACCAATTTGAGGACGTTTAACAAAATCAGTCAGCTCGTCGATTTGCTTGCGGGTGTAGGCTGCACATTGGGGTGCACAGATGGCTCCCACGTATTCGGCTTCATTGAAAACAGAGAAATCCTTTCCTGAAACCAGCTCTTTCAGTTCTGTAAACTTCATTTCAAAACGTATGTCCGGTTTGTCGGAACCATAATATTTCATGGCATCAGCAAAGGTCATTCGCGGAAAATCTTCTGTGAATTCAATTCCTTTAATATAATTGAATAAATGTCGGATAAGTCCTTCAAAGGTGTTCAGTACATCTTCCTGTTCAACAAAAGACATTTCGCAGTCGATTTGAGTGAATTCAGGTTGCCGGTCGGCCCGCAAATCCTCATCCCGAAAGCATTTTGCAATCTGGAAGTAACGGTCAAAACCTGAAACCATCAACAATTGCTTAAACAACTGTGGCGATTGTGGAAGTGCATAAAACTGTCCCGGATTCATACGTGAAGGAACTACAAAATCCCGTGCTCCTTCGGGTGTGGAACCAATAAGTATGGGAGTTTCAACCTCTAAAAAGTTTTGCTGATCCAGAAAACGACGGGTTTCGAATGTAATTTTATGACGTAGCATCATATTGGAACGAACAGCATTACGGCGTAAATCGAGGTAGCGATATTTCATGCGTATATCGTCACCCCCATCCGTGGCATCCTCAATAGTAAAGGGAGGGGTCATTGATTCATTTAAAACCACAAGTTCATCCACCAGAATTTCAATATCTCCGGTAGAAATATTTGAATTTTTACTACTCCGTTCAGCCACCTCACCAATCACCTTGATGACAAACTCTCGTCCAAGGCGATTTGCTTTATCAAAAAGGGTTTCATTTTGCTCCTGATTAAATACCAGCTGCGTAACACCATAACGGTCGCGAATATCCACAAAGGTCATACCGCCCATTTTGCGAATTCGCTGTACCCAGCCTGCTAATGTTACCTGCTCTCCTGTATTGGCACTGCGGAGTTCTCCGCATGTTTTGGATCTATACATGTTTTATGAATTAGTTATTTTATTGAATGCAAAAGTAGTAAATTTTGTCGATTTTCTGTGGTTTGTACTCTTTCAAATAGGAACATAAACAACCTTTTTTGTTTTAAAAAACTCTTCTTTGAAGAAGGTGCTTATTTCATATTTTTCAGCTACGTTTTTAAAAGGAAGAATTTCATGTTCCAGTTCGCCGCCCTTTAGGCATATCAAACCATTGGGTATAGAATTCTGCTGACGTTTAGCAATGTTTTTTCTAACGAGAGTCACCAGGTCAGAAAGAGACATCACTGCACGACTTACCACAAAATCAAATTTACCCTGTTCTTCCTGCACTCTGAGATGTTTCAACTTCACATTATGTAAACCGATTGATGTGGTAACTTCCTGTCCTACCTTGATTTTTTTACCAATTGAATCAATCAGAGTAAATGAACATTCCGGAAAAAGTATAGCCAGAGGTATACCCGGAAAACCACCTCCTGTTCCCACATCCAGAATAGCACTGTTTTTTTTAAATTTAATAACTTCCGCGATGGCCAATGAATGCAAAACGTGATGAAGGTACAGATTATCGATATCTTTACGCGATATCACATTGATCTTGCTGTTCCAATCGGTATACAATTCAAACAATTGTGCAAACTGCTTTCGTTGACTATCAGTCAATTCCGGGAAATAACGAAGAATCTCTTCCATTCGAACTTTGTTTTTGATGCAAAAATAGTAAAAACAAATGCAATATTAATTTGTCGGTTACAAATATTTAGATTACCTTTGCAGCCGCTTTAGCGATTTCGGGGTGTAGCGCAGTCCGGTTAGCGCACCTGCTTTGGGAGCAGGGGGTCGTGGGTTCGAATCCCGCTACCCCGACAGAAAAAGAGTTTACTTGCCCATGTGCACGTAAACTCTTTTTTAATTTTGCCAACAAATTGTATCTTTGCATCCTGAAATATAAATCAACATAAAACTAAACTTAATGAAACGAGCGTGCAACTACTACACATCCAGGGTTATTGTAATGATTGTCATGCGAGTTCCAAACGACATTTAAAAAACAATCATAACCGTATGAAAGCTTATGTATTCCCCGGACAGGGCGCCCAGTTTTCGGGCATGGGTAAAGACCTGTATGAAAGCTCGGCACTTGCCAAAGAGTATTTCGAAAAAGCAAACGAAATTCTTGGTTTCCGCATTACCGATTTGATGTTTGAAGGATCGGCAGAAGACCTGAAACAAACCAAAGTTACTCAACCTGCGATTTTTTTACATTCGGTGATTTCGGCGCTTGTAATGGGCAATGATTTTCGTCCCGAAATGGTTGCCGGCCATTCGTTAGGTGAATTTTCAGCGTTGGTGGCTGCCCGGGCATTGTCGTTTGAGGACGGATTAATTCTGGTTTCAAAACGAGCTATGGCCATGCAGAAAGCTTGTGAAATGGAACCTTCAACTATGGCTGCAGTACTGGGTTTAAGCGATGAAGATGTGGAGGAAGTATGTGATTCAATTAAGGACGAAGTGGTTGTTCCGGCAAATTATAATTGCCCCGGACAACTTGTAGTTTCAGGCTCTATTGCCGGAATCGACCTGGCTTGCGATGCCTTGAAGGCAAAAGGAGCTAAACGTGCCCTTAAACTACCTGTAGGCGGTGCATTTCATTCTCCGCTCATGCAACCTGCTGCCGAAGAACTGAAAGCTGCCATTGATGCAACCAGCTTTGCAACCCCTGTTTGTCCCGTATATCAAAACGTAAATGCTTATCCTCAAACAGAACCGGTTTCAATCAAGGCAAATCTTATTGCTCAGCTTACAGCTCCTGTACGCTGGACTCAGACAGTAAAGAATATGATTACCGATGGCGCTACCGAGTTTTATGAACTGGGTCCTGGTGATGTATTGAAAGGATTGATTAAAAAAGTGAATCCGGAAGTAACTGTAGGTTAATATATTGGCTGGAATTTATATACATATTCCTTTTTGCAAACAACGGTGTAATTATTGCGATTTCTACAAAGTAATCGATTTAAAAAATT
>JANJXE010000237.1 GCA_024709185.1 Paludibacter sp. | reverse complement strand
GAAGGCGGCGCGGGCTTCTTCCACCGAAATCGGACGTTCGGTTTCAACCCAAACGCTTTCGGAGTGGGCTCGCAAAGCAGGTACACGCACACAGGTGGCGCTGACTTCCACATCCGAATGCATAATCTTACGGGTTTCGTGGTACATCTTCATCTCTTCCTTGGTGTAGCCGTTGTCGGTAAATACATCAATTTGCGGGATGAGGTTGTACGCCAGCTGATACGCAAATTTGCTTACAGTTACCTCTTCGCCTGCCAATACCTGGCGGTACTGCAACTCAAGTTCGTCCATAGCGGCTGCTCCGGCTCCCGAAGCTGCCTGATAGGTCGAAACATGCACACGTTTGATGTGCGAAAGGTCTTCAAGCGCTTTCAATGCAACGACCATCTGAATGGTGGTACAGTTGGGATTGGCAATAATCCCGCGGGGACGGATCAACGCGTCGGCTGCGTTCACTTCGGGTACTACCAATGGAATATCATTGTCCATGCGGAAAGCACTTGAGTTGTCGATCATAATGGCTCCAAACTTTGTAATATCTTCGGCATATTCTTTCGAAATGCTTGCTCCTGCCGAGGTAAATACAATATCAAATCCCTTGAAATCATCACCGTGTTTTAGCTCGTTTACGGTCAGCGACTGACCTTTATAGTGATAGACCTTGCCTGCACTGCGGGCAGATCCAAATAATACTAATTCCGACATCGGAAAATTACGCTCGTCCAATACGCGCAAAAATTCTTGTCCAACGGCACCGCTGGCGCCTACAATTGCAACTTTCATACGGTAATATTTTATTGTTTACTGATTTCTTTTTTCTACCTTTGGGCCTGTAAAACCCTTAACGGATCAACCGGATTAACCGGTTGCAAAAGTACATTATTTAATTAAAACCTACAACCTTATGAAAAATTCATTGCTCATTTTCTGTCTTTTTGTGCCTGTTTTTTGCTCTTCACAAGTCATTGATTCTTTTTCGGATGGAAATTTAACCGAAAATCCTGTCTGGGTGGGAATGCAAACACAATTTAAAGTCAATACTGCTTTTCAGCTCCAGTCTGCGGCCACTGCTGCATCCACTTCCTGGCTGTTTACTGCCTCCGAAGCTATCGAAAATGCGGTTTGGGAATGTTCGTTCCTGATTGATTACTCCACTTCCTCGTCGAATTTTGCCTGTATGTACCTGGTTGCCGACCAGCCGGATGCCTCGACCCTGAACGGTTATTATGTGATGGTAGGAGGCACGGCCGATGAGGTTTCGCTGTACCTGCAGCTGGGAACTACCAAAACAAAGTTGATTGATGGCACCGATAAACGCACCGATGGAAAAAAAGTGAATATAAGGGTGCGTGTTGCCCGCGATAGTCTCGGACTCTTTCAGCTGTATTCGAAAACCGATGCCGAACTGGAATTTTACAGGGAAGGAGAGGCACGTGACCTGAACCTGCAATCATCGGCCTGGTTCGGACTTTCCTATACCAATACTGCTTCTACGGGTTTGTTATATTGTTTCGATGATGTAGAAATAACAGGCCGGCCGGTGTCAAATCCGGCACTGCCGCTGCTGCCGGGCGAGCTTTGTTTTAATGAATTGATGGTTGATGCTCCCGATAGTGCCACTGAATACATCGAATTGTACAATCGCTCGGAGAAGCGACTCGATCTGTCGAACCGGTCCATTGCTGTACGGCGTGCCGATGGCAGCTTATCCACGGTGGCTGTTTTTCCTGCCGGGACTACGCTTGCCGAAAAACAGTACATCGCTTTTACACCCGACACATCCCTTCTGCGGAACTACTTTCAACTTCCTGAAAACGCAAAATTGATGCAGGTGAAATGGAGCAATCTCAATAATGAGGAAGCCCGACTTGTGCTTACAGATGCAGATCGAACCACTGTTCTCGACTCGGTTCAGTATTCCTCAAAATGGCACCATGTATTGATCAATGATCCTAAGGGCGTTGCGCTCGAAAAGATGCATCCGGATTTGCCGTCCAGCGACTGGAGTGTATGGCATTCGGCAGCATCATCGGTGAATTTTGGTACACCGGGCTATCAAAATTCCCAATTTCGCATACCCGGTGAAAGTTCAGGCGAAATTATCGCACTGGCGCAGGACTGGTTTAGTCCGGATAACGATGGATTGAACGACCGCTGCATTATTCGCTACACAATGCCGGAGCCCGGCTATTTGCTTCGTCTCACCATCTTTACTTCCGATGGCGCCTTCTGGCTCGAACCTCAACTTCCCGAACTGCTATCCACCGAAGGTGAAGTGTATTGGGACGGGCAAAACCGGCAGGGTCGCATCAGCCTTCCGGGGATTTATATCCTACTTGCAGAGCTGTATCATCCGGAGTCGGGACTGACAAAACGATACAAAATGCCGGTGCTCTTGACAATAAGATGATTATTTCAATAAATTAACACCTAATATCCAAGAATTCAGCTATCTTTGCACTCGTTTTTTTATTCTAATTTACAATTAATGGACAAAATAAGTTACGCCCTGGGGATTAGTTTGGGAGCTAACCTCAAAAACAATGGATTTGAAGCCCTCGACTATGAAAAAATGGCTGCAGGAATGCAGGATGTGATGGAAGCCAAAGCGCTTCAGATGACACCTCAGGAAGCTCAAACTCTTATCAATAGCTATTTTCAGCAGTTACAGGAAAAGGCACATGCTGCTACCATTGAGCAGGGTAAATCCTTCCTCGAAGAAAATGCCAAACGTCCGGGCGTGGTAACTACCGCCAGCGGATTACAATACGAAGTGATGATCGAAGGAAAAGGTGCTACACCTGCTGCCTCCGACCGCGTACAGGTGCATTACCATGGCACGCTGATTAATGGAGAAGTGTTCGATAGCTCGGTTAACCGTGGCGAACCTGCCACTTTCGGTGTGACACAAGTGATTAATGGTTGGGTGGAGGCCCTTCAGCTGATGCCGGTGGGCTCAAAATGGAAACTGTTCATTCCTTCCAACCTCGCTTATGGCGCTCAGGGAGCCGGACAATCAATCGGCCCTCATACCACACTCGTTTTTGAAGTTGAATTATTAGCAATCGTATAATTTTATCCCCACAGTTAAATAACATGAAGAAAATTGTTCTGCTCGCAGTGGCACTTACCCTGGTGGTAGCAGCCGGAGCAAAGGAAAAGAAACCCAAAAAATCGAAAAAGCAGGCCGCTACCGAAGTTGTGGTACAAACTCCACTTCTTACCAATGCCATCGACTCGATGAGTTACGCACTGGGTGTAAACATCGGCACCGACTTGTCGAAGAACCTGCAAACCCTTCCGGGTGGTGTGTACAACAAAGAATTGTTCCTGAAATCGTTTACTGAAGTTCTGAAAGGTGATTCCGTTCTTATGACCAATGAAAACGCCCAGGCATTTTTACAAACCTTTTTTACTGCAGCTCAGGAAAAGATTGCCAATGAAAAGAAAGCCGAAGGTGAAAAATTCCTTACAGAAAATAAAAAGAACCCGGCTGTTCAGGTTACTGAAAGCGGACTTCAGTATATCGTTATCACTCAGGGAACAGGTGCCCGTCCTGCCGCAACCGATAAGGTGAAAGTGCATTACGAAGGTACACTCGTTGATGGAACCAAATTCGATAGTTCCTACGACCGCGGTGAGCCTATCGAGTTTCAGCTCGATCAGGTAGTAAAAGGCTGGACCGAAGGTGTGCAACTGATGACGGTAGGTTCAAAATATAAACTATTTGTTCCTTACGAACTTGGATACGGTGCACAGGGTGCCGGTGGGGTAATTCCTCCCTATGCAACGCTTATTTTTACCGTTGAGTTGCTCGACATCAATGCTCCGGCAATTACCGATCAGATTAAACCACTAGAAATTAAATAATTAAAGCAAAAAAATGAAAAAAATCAATTCCTTACTGATGGTAGCCCTCGCGCTGACTATCTTTTCATTGAGTTCATGTAATGATAGCAAACCTAAAGAAGTATCATTGACAACTCTAAACGACAGTATTAACTACACTCTTGGCCACTGGCAGGGTGATATGATTCGTTCACAGCAATTTCCAACCGACTCAACAGGAGTACAGGTGGAGGCTTTCGTAAAGGCACTTGATAAATCGTACAACCAGAAAGGTGACGACAAACCCTTGTATGCACTGGGTCTTCAGGTAGGTAAATACCTGGCCGATCAGAAAAAAGCTGGTTTGTTAAACGACTCATCGCTGGTTTTCAATCAGAAACTGGTAATCCAGGGCTTGGTTAACGCATTGAAAGACTATCAGGAAGTAATGACCAGCCAGGCTGCCGATTCATTGCTGCAGACTGCTCAGATGCGTGCTCAATCTCAAATGTCTAATTAATTTTAAAAAAATACAATCGTATGAAACGTAGTTTAAATATACTGACTTTACTTACTGTGCTGGCACTTATTGTCAGCTCTTGCTCCGATTACAAGGAAAAATCGGTTTCTCTGGAAAGCCAAATCGATAGTTTGAATTATGCCATGGGCTTTGCTAATGGTAAAATTGTTAAAGATTACCACCTTGCAAACGACACCACCGGAACTGGTTTTGAAGACCTGATGCGTGGTATCGAAGATGGAATGAAAGCCGATAATTCGAATGAGGAAACTGCCCGTGCAGAAGAAATGGGAACCATGATTGGTCAGCAACTTCGCACCAACAAGGATTTCTACGGTGATTCTACCCTGACTGTTGATTTTAAACTGATTCGTCAGGGACTGATCAATGGTATGATGAATTCTACCGACCAAATGACCGCTGAAGAAGCAGGTCAGTATTTCAACTCGGCTATGGAGCGTCAGACCCGTAAGCGCAATGAAGCTACTTATGGTGCTAACAAAAAAGCAGGTGAAGACTTCCTTGTAGAAAATGCAAAACGCGAGGGCGTGGTTACTACTGCATCGGGACTTCAGTACGAAGTTATCACGATGGGTAAAGGTGCAAAACCTGCTGAAACCGATCAGGTAAAGGTTCATTACCACGGTACGTTGGTAGATGGAACCGTTTTCGATAGCTCAGTACAACGTGGCGAACCTGCTCAGTTTGGAGTAAACCAGGTAATCCGCGGTTGGGTTGAAGGACTTCAACTGATGCCAGTAGGTTCGAAATTTAAATTCTATATCCCTCAGGAGTTAGCTTACGGCGCTCAGGATCAGGGAACTATTAAGCCTTATTCGACACTGGTGTTCGAAGTAGAACTGCTGGATATTGTCAAATAAAGATGTTTTTTGATTATTTTTATGTAAATTTGCTGCATAAAAATAGTTTAAGATAGCAAATTGTATGGAAAAAATTGATCAGTTAGACCGGAAGATACTGCGCATCATCACTCAGAATGCACGTATGCCTTTTAAGGATGTAGCCGAGGAATGTGGCGTATCGCGTGCCGCCATTCATCAACGGGTGCAGCGTCTCATCGACCTGAATGTTATTACCGGTTCGGGATACAATGTGAACCCTAAAATGCTGGGCTTCCAGATTTGTGTTTACATTGGCATCACCCTCGAGAAGGGTTCGATGTACAAGGAAGTGGTTCAGGAGCTGGAAAAGATACCCGAAGTGGTGGAGTCGCAGTATACGCTGGGTCACTACACGATTCTGATTAAGCTTTATGCCAAAAACGATGAACATTTAATGGAATTGCTGAACGGGCGCATCCAGGAGATACCGGGAGTGGCTTCTACCGAGACACTTACCTCCCTGGATCAGCGCATCCGTCGCACCATACCCATTGAATAACTTTTAAATACTGAATGGAAACTGTAGTCAGCGGCATACGCCCTACCGGAAATCTGCACCTCGGAAATTATTTCGGGGCGCTCCGGAATTTTATACAGATGCAGAACGAGCACAACTGCTTTTTCTTCATCGCCGATTATCATTCACTTACCACTCATCCTACGCCACACGACCTTCACGGTAACGTGAAGCAAGTGCTGGTGGAGTACCTCGCTGCAGGGCTCGATCCTGAAAAGGCAACTTTGTACATTCAAAGCGATGTGCCTGAAACAGCCGAACTTTACCTCTTCCTGAATATGAATGCCTATATCGGGGAGCTGGAGCGTTGTACTTCGTTTAAGGATAAGATTCGTCAACAGCCGCAGAATGTAAATGCGGGCCTGCTGACCTATCCAACGCTGATGGCCGCGGATATTATCCTGCACAAGGCCACCAAGGTGCCGGTAGGAAAGGATCAGGAGCAGCACCTGGAAATGACCCGTCAATTCTCGAATCGTTTCAACCGGATGTACAATGTGGAGTATTTTCCCGAACCGCAGGCCTTCAATTTTGGTCAGGCGCTGGTGAAAATTCCCGGGCTGAACGGGACCGGTAAGATGGGCAAGTCGGAAGGGGAGGGCAATGCCATTTTCCTTGCCGATGAACCGGCGGCTATTCGCAAAAAAGTGATGAAAGCGGTTACCGATGCCGGTCCGACCGAACCCAACCAGACCAAGCCGGAGGTGATTGAAAACATCTTCCAGTTAATGAGGGTGGTATCAGCTCCCGAAACGGTACAGAACTTCGATGAGCAGTACAACAACTGCCAGATTCGCTACGGCGATATGAAAAAGCAGTTAGCCGAGGATATGGTCGCTTTCACAGCTCCTTTCCGCGAACGCATCAACGAACTTCTCAGCGATGAGGCTTATATTTCGAAGGTAGCCCGCATGGGCAAAGAAAAAGCACAGGCAAGTGCCTCCAAAACCATCCGCGAGGTGCGGGAAATCATCGGTTTTAAAAGCTTTTAGTTCATCGGATTACTTCCCGTGAGATTATTGGCCTAAAAGGCTTTTGGTCCCTGGATTATTGGTTCATAAAGCTTTTTACATTCCTGGAGTAGTTGTAAGTTTCCTGTAAATTAGTAAACCTGAGGGTGTCCATAGTGGAAGCCCTCAGTTGCTTACAATCAAATAGATAAAGATTAGGCCGGTTGTCCTGAGATAACCGGCCTGTGAAGCAAAAAGCAAAAAGTGCTAACTAGTTTACTTAATTTTATCCAATGCCTGTTGAATGTCCGCTTTGATATCTTCAATATGTTCGATACCGGTAGAAATACGGAGCAAGCCAGGTTCGACGCCCGCTTTGATTTGATCTTCGGGCGAAAGTTGTTCGTGGGTAGTGGCCGATGGGTGGATGATAAGTGTTTTTGCATCTCCCACATTGGCTACGTGACTCAGTAGCTCCACATTATCAATCAACTTGTTGGCCAATTCGGCATCGCCTTTCAGTTTAAAGGTCAGCACGCCACCAAATCCTTTTTTCAGGTACTTAACAGCCAGCTCATGGTACTTGCTGCTTTTCAATCCGGGATAGTTTACATACTCCACGGCAGGATGTTGTTCGAGCCATTCAGCTAAAGCAAGTGCATTAGAAGCCTGACGTTCAACACGAAGCGACAAGGTTTCGATACCCTGAATCAGCAGGAAGGAATTAAACGGACTGATTGCATTACCCCAGTCGCGGAGACCTTCAACGCGGGCACGAATATTAAAGGCTATATTTCCGAAAGGACCGTCGGTACCAAATACATCCCAGAATACCAGACTGTGATAGCCTTCGGAAGGTTCGGTGAAGGCAGGGAATTTACCGTTGCCCCAGTTGAACTTACCGCTATCCACAATAACACCGCCGATAGAAGTACCATGACCACCAATCCATTTGGTTGCCGATTCCACCACCACAGCAGCACCATGATCGATAGGACGGAAAAGATAACCACCGGCTCCGAAGGTGTTGTCCACGATCAGAGGTATGTCGAATTTTTGAGCTACCTGTGCAATAGCATCAAAATCGGGGATGTTCAGATCCGGATTACCGATGGTTTCAATGTAAATTGCTTTGGTATTGGCATCAATCAGTTTTTCGAACGACTCCGGTTCGTCGTTTTCTGTAAAACGTACCTCAACACCTAAGCGTTTAAACTGCACCTTAAACTGATTGTAGGTGCCTCCGTAAAGGTGCGATGTAGATACGAAATTGTCGCCCGCCTGCACAAAATTATTAATAGCAATAAACTGGGCTGATTGTCCCGAAGAAGTTGCCAGTGCAGTGACGCCACCTTCCAGTGCAGCGATTCTTTTTTCAAATACATCGGTAGTGGGGTTCATCAATCGGGTGTAGATGTTGCCAAACTTACGCAACCCGAATAAATCGGCGCCATGCTGGGCATCATCAAAAAGATAAGACGTGGTCTGATAGATAGGAACGGCACGTGAGTTGGTTGTTTTATCAACTTCCTGACCTGCATGAATTTGCAGGGTTTCAAATTTATAATTCTGTGACATGTTGTATTAATTATTTTGTGATTGACTAAATAACGAATTAAAGCGGATATTCTTCGAACGCATAGAGCAGCGTTGACAAATAGCGTTCACCGGTATCGGGCAGCAATACCACGATAGTTTTCCCTTTATTTTCGGGACGCAGCGCTACCTGAGTCGCAGCATAGGCAGCAGCTCCACAGGATATTCCAACCAACATACCTTCTTCCTTCGCCAGCTGTCGGGCAGTAAGGATAGCCTGGTCGTTGCTTACCGGGATAATCTCATCAACCACTTCTGGATTGAAGTTCTTTGGAATAAAACCGGCGCCGATACCCTGAATTTTGTGCGGACCGGGAGTTCCTCCTGATAGTACGGGTGAATCAGCTGGTTCAACAGCGATAATCTGAATGGCCGGGTTGTACTTTTTGAGGGTAGCTCCCACACCGCTAATGGTACCACCCGTACCCACACCACCCACGAAGATATCTACTTTTCCGTCGGTATCTCTCCAAATCTCCTCACCGGTTGTTTCGGCATGCACCTTCGGGTTGGCAGGATTTTCAAACTGTTGTGGCAGGAAAGCTCCCTTTTCCTGAGCAATGGCAGTGGCACGGGCGATAGCTCCTTTCATACCTTCCGATCCCGGAGTAAGTACAAGAGTTGCACCCAGCGCCTTCAGCAGGTTGCGACGCTCTACGCTCATGGTTTCGGGCATGGTAAGCGTAAGATTATAGCCTTTAATAGCAGCCACAAAGGCCAGACCGATACCGGTGTTTCCACTGGTGGGCTCCACAATTTCGACTCCCGGTTTCAGGATACCTCTGGCTTCAGCATCTTCCACCATCGAAAGGGCGATACGCTCTTTCACGCAGCCCAGTGGATTGAACATTTCTAGTTTGGCAATCACAGTAGCGCCGAGCTGTCTCTTCTCAGCATAGTTGGAAAATTGAACCAGGGGGGTATTCCCGACAAGTTCAAGTAAATTTTTGGCAATTTTCGACATACCTTTATTTAGTTAGTTATTCGTATCTTTTTTTTTTAAAAATTAATACTGCAAAAATACAGCTAGTCATACAGCTCCAAAATAACAGTAGAGCGGTATTTTTATACCCTGTTTGTGGTAGGAATGCTCTGCTTCGATTTGCAAACCTAACTGGCGCATGTCTGGCAATTTCCTGTTTAATAGCTGGTTTCTGTATTATAATAACAAAAAATCCGGACTATTTTATACTTGCTAATTCAATTTTTATCGCATCTTTGCAAAATAAATAATACAAAATACCAATAATACGGAATAATATCATACACCATAAAATGAAACAGTTTAGTTACTGATTATTATTTTGTTGAGGTATTACTCAGATACAAGTACTTGCAAAACCAGTATTTTTGAAGTATGAATTAAACACGCCAATCATGATTCCTGAAAAACTCCTGATTTATTTGCTCCTTTTTTTGCTTTCCCTGAATCATTCCTTTCATGCGCAAACCTCCTCACTTGTTTCATTAGGGCAGGATGGTAAACTCGTGTACACTGCGGATGAGGTTGGAACGGTTGTGCCCGACTTTAGCGGTGTTGGATACAAAAACAGCGAGGTTCCTATTCCTGTTGTGCCTATTGTGAAAATCGTTACAGCCATTTCCGGGGATAATACTGCCCATATTCAAAGTGCTATCAACGAAGTGGCCGCCTTTCCTTTGCAAGCCGATGGTTTCAGGGGAGCTATTCTTTTTAAGGCAGGAGTATACGAAATTGCTTCAGGAATCACTGTTTCTGCTTCAGGAATTGTGTTGCGGGGCGAGGGTCCGATAACCGAATTTAAGGCAACAGGTACATCGCAGTACGATCTAATTCGTTTCAACGGAGGTTCTGTTTCAATAAACTCCTCTTCCAAGAAGAAAATTACAGATACTTTTGTTCCGGTTGGAGCTAAAAAAGTGACTGTTGAAAGTGGGCATACTTTTAAAACCGGTGACTGGGTGTACCTGCGTCGCGAGCCCAATGATGCATGGATTACCATGTTGGGTATGGATTTACTGGCACGGCCATCGAATCCGGATGTAGTTAACTGGACTCCCTCGTCCTATTCCATTAATTACGAACGACAGATTCTGGAAGTGAATGGTAATCAGATAACCTTAGATGCACCAGTCATGGACATCATCGATCCGGTTTATGCCAACGGTTATGTCTCGAAAATAACATCTACACGTATAAGTAATGTTGGAATTGAAAATATGAAGATGACCTCCACTTTTACAACAAGCTGGAGTTCCGGAACAACGAATGTCGCTCATGATGAAGAGCATGGCTGGATAGCGGTCCGGTTTTCAGCAGCACGTGATGGATGGGCTAAGAAAATAACGGCTTATTACTTTGGATATTCTTGTGTAAATATCGGCAGTTCGGCTTCGTTTATTACTGTAGATAGTTGTGCCATGTACGACCCCATTTCAAAAATCGAAGGTGGAAGGCGTTATTCCTTCAATGTGGATGGCCAGCGCAATTTGGTGCAAAACTGCACAACCCGCAATGGCAGGCACGACTATGTGAACGGAGCCCGGGTCCCCGGACCTAATATTTTCTACAAATGCGTGGCTAATTCGCAAAAAGCGGATATTGGACCTCACCATCGTTGGGCAACCGGTACTTTATTCGACAATATCACCGGCAACGGAGAAATGAATGTGCAGGACAGACAAATTTCGGGAACCGGACATGGTTGGGCGGGATCGCAAATTATGTTCTGGAATTCGAAACTGAATAAGATAATCATTCAGTCGCCACCCTCCCATCATACCAACTGGGCAATCGGTTGCACAGCTCCAACCATTACAAACGTGGGGTATTATGTTACCCGAACAAAAGGAATTGTTGAGTCGCCCAATACAGCAATTACCGCAATTCCGAGTCTGTTTATTGCACAGTTGAACGAACGCCTTACCGGCTTACAGAGTAACACATCGGTATCTTCTACAAGTGTTTACGAGCGTTTTGCCTATGTAGCACACGGAAAAATTATTTTTACAACTGATATCGCAAGCCCATATACTGTTTACGCCATCAACGGATATGAAGTTGCGGAGGGAATGGCTGCTGATGGCAATTCCCTGTCGCTGGCCCGTGGAATGTATCTGTTGAAAATAAAAAACCAGACAATTAAGATCCTGTTATAATGATCTAAGAAATAAATCTAACTTTGTAGTTCATGAATTTTAAAATATAAATATTATATAATCCTTTAATACCGTTCCGATGAAAACCCTTCAACTTACGCTGATGCTACTGATTCTTGGTTTTCAGTTAGCCTATGCACAGCTGATAACACCTTCCAACAAGCCCAACAAAACACAGCAACTACTGATTGAACGTGGTTACGGTATGTTTGTACATTTTGGTGTAAATACTTTTTCCAACCTGGAATGGTCCGATGGAACCACTCCGGCATCGCTCTACAATCCTACAGAGCTCGATTGCGACCAGTGGGTGCGGATAGCCAAAGAAGCCGGATTCCGGTATGTGTTGCTGATTACCAAGCATCACGATGGATTTTGTTTGTGGGACAGTAAATACACGGACTACGATGTGGCCTCGTCGCCGGTAAAGACCGATGTAGTGGCCGAAGTGGCAAAGGCCTGTCGTAAATACGGTTTGCAATTAGGCTTATATTATTCGCTGTGGGACCGTCATGAACCTTCGTATAAAAATGCCGACAAAACGCTGTATGTGGATTATATGGTCAATCAGCTTACTGAATTATTTACCAGCTATGGTGAAATTTGCGAGCTGTGGTTCGATGGAGGCTGGGACCGAAAAGTCATCGATTGGGATCTGGACCGTTTGTACAAGCACGTGAAAAAAATGCAACCTACCTGTGCTGTGGGTGTCAACCATACCATTGCCATTGAACCGGGAAGCCGTAAGTTTGCCTTGCCCGATTCCATGGTGGTGAACAATAAATACACCTTTCATTATTTTCCGGGCGATTTCCGCCTTTGGGATCCGAAAATTGCACACAAAGCCGATAAAAAGCAATACCTGCACAACGGAGAATCGTATTACATGCCCTTCGAACATACCATTTGCCTGAGCAAGCGCTGGAACTGGTTTCAGAAAAAAGAACTTATTCCCGTTCGCGAGTTGGATGAGCTGGAGGAATTGTTTTACTGGTGTACTGATAACGACAACACACTGGTTATAAATGTTCCACCCGATCAGACCGGTAAAATCCGCGAACACGAAGCCAATGCCGTTATTGCGTTGGGCAAGCGGTTGGGAATACAAAAAAACAACCCTTTGCCTCGCAATGGTCACTTTATTTCACTCAGTGTGCCTGCCAGTGCATCTTCTGTCTGGAAAAACGATAACCCGAAGTTTGGCGCACACCTGGCAGTGGATGGCGGTATGCAAACCCGCTGGGCAGCATCCGACACATTGGCTACCCTCGAAATCAAACTCGATGAAAAACAGCCCTTCAATAAAATCTCCATTTTTGAATATCCCGACATAATCCAGTCCAACGACAAGTTTTCGACCTATCGCACCAACCGCATTCAGGCCTATTGTATTGATATCTGGACCAATAAAGCCTGGAAAACCATCTACATGGGCGAAGAATCGATGAACGATTGTAAGGTTATTCGTTTTCCGAATGTATATAAGACTTCCAAACTCCGGTTGAGGGTTTTAAAGGCAACAGCACCGCCTTCCATTACGGAATTGAATGTGATTTACAAGGATTAAATGTATTTTATTGGCAGAAAAAAAGATTATTTTGTTACATCAGACTAAATAGTCAGGCGTATTTTTGTAGTGTACAAATAATCTTATGTTGAATGTTATAAAGGTCTATTCAAATGAAAACCATTGTAGTTATTTTTCTCTCTATTGTTGCCGGTATTCATGGTACTGTTGCTCAAAAGTCAGCAAATAGTCGGCTTGTTGAGTTAAACCAGCGTAAAACAGAAGTAACCGTCGATGATCAAGGTCAGTTATATGTCTCGATAACTAAAAAGGACGCAGAGAAAATACAGCAAAACGGCTATGTTGATTACGAAACGTTTGGAGCCAGGGGTAATGGCTCCACCGACGATATCGACTTTATTGCCGGCGCTCATATGTACGCAAATTTTGTAAATCTGCCCGTAAAAACCAAAGGCGATGCAGTGTACTACATCGGAGGTAAAAATCGCAAGGCTGAAATTCGCACCAATACCGATTTTGGTACTTCGAAATTTATCATCGACGACCGCTTTGTGGAGAAAGTAAACGAGCATGTGTTTTTGGTAAATTCTACCCTCAAGCCAGTGAAGCTTACAGGTGTTAAAAACCTGAAACGCAATCAGGCGAAAATCGACGCCACTTTTGCAGGAACTCACGTTATTTCTGTGACCAACAACAAGGTGAAACGCTACATCCGCTATGGAGCCAACCAAAATAGTGGCGCTTCACAAACCGATGTGTTTATTGTGGATAAGGACGGCAATGTGGATAAAAATACTCCCATCATCTGGGATTTCGATGAGATAAGCAACATCACCGCGTTGCCAGTCGACGAAACGGTGCTGACTATCAAAGGTGGTCATTTTGAAACCATTGCGAATGCCGAAGGGCAGAAAACCAATTATTATTCACGTGGTATTTCAGTAAAACGTTCGAATGTGCTCATCGACGGCATGCTCCATACTGTGACCCGCGAAGGGCAGACAGGCGCTCCCTATATGGGCTTTATAGCTATATCGGAATGCGCTTTTGTAACGGTTCAGAATACCACCTTCAC
>JANJXE010000501.1 GCA_024709185.1 Paludibacter sp. | reverse complement strand
CAACACAAAACTGCTTTCTAATGAGATGTCGGCGCCGGTAATGGAAACTTCACCCAGATTTACCATGCTCCAAACGAAGATGTTTTTGGTGGGCAGGGCGATGATTTTATCGTGAACGCGATTGTGGAAAAGGTCGGCTGTAAGCGACAGAAGGGGCATCCACTTAAAAGCACTGATTTTGCCGGTGCTTTCGTTTGTTTTATCTGAAAGTATGTGCGCTTCCGGAACTTTTTTATCACGCGTTATTACTCTTGCTTCCTTTTCTCTGTTGAATGTCGTGCAGCTTCTTTTTGCTGTTTTTACTCCTGAAGTTGTCCACGTAACACCCGCATTCCACTGATCTGTAATCTCGGGTCGCAAGCCTGCATTTCCCACCCGTGCATAGTACAAATCATTGAAAGTAGGTATCCGGAATATGTTTTTATAGAATGCGCGCAGTCGTATATCATGTGCTTCAAAAGGTTTCCAGCTAATGCTGGCATAGGGCGAAAGCCGGTGACGGGGTGCAGCGGCAGTGCCCACACGAACCTGCTCCAACACCGCTGTGGACAACACACTTGCTGTGGCCAACAGTTGTTCGTTTACATATTTACCTGCCACTACATTTAAAAAAGAAAATCGGGTGGGGCGGGCAAAGTCACGCGTCAAAAGCTCATTTTCAAACATAGCATCCATGCTTCCCACAATGCCATCCGATGAGAATGAAAGCGACAAGCCCGGCAGTGCACGGTACAATAAAGCCAGCGAACTATAGGTTTCCTGTTGGGTGTAACGGCTTTCCTGTCGGCCATCGGCATTGAGGTAGGCAGTATCGGCATAATGCAGAAATCCGCGGTGGTAGTTGCCGTTCCATTGCAACGACCAGAGTGGATTGAAATTGCGGTTGTAATGCGCACGGGTAAAGAAGGTGCGGTCGGAGAGGCGCTGGGTCGAGAAATTTTCGGTGGCATACAGGATGGTTGCACCGGGCAATCCGCGATCGGCCTGGTAATAGTAGAACTTCAGCCAGGCGGTCTCCTGTGTCGAAAACCGGGCATGCAGCGCTGCTTCGGCTCTGAAATTCTGAACATCTGAATTGATGCGGTTTTCGGTAGTGTAATCGCCCTGGCCTGAAGGATGATAATACAACTTGTAGGGGTAGCGGCCGTGGGCTTTCAACCATTCAAAACTTACCGAAGTGGCAAAATTAGAATTCAGCTTTCGACTATAAAATAAGGATGGATTAAGCAGGCCAAACGATCCGGTCTTAAAGGAAGCAAATCCTTCCGAATCGTTTTCTAATGGATTACGGCTGCGGATGTTCAAGGTAGCAGCCGAGCCAAACTGCCTTGCAGGCTGAAAAATCTGATCGCTTTGTCCGTTGTGCAGACTCAACGCCTCCACATTATCTAACGAAAAGCGTCCGATATCCATTTGTCCGGTCTGGTTATCGTTCACTAATATTCCATCGTAACTAACGGCAGTGTGCGCAGCACCCAGACTCCGCACCGACACGGTTTTCAGTCCACCGATACCTCCGTAATCCTTCACTGTTACCCCCGAGAAAAACTTCACCGCATCGGATACCTGAAGTGCATTGAGCTGTTGTAGTTGTTTAGATGATAAGAGTTGAAAAGGAGCTGAGGCCCGCAGTTCCGACGAGCGGTACTGTTCGGTTATCGTAATTTCGCCGATGCTATACACGCGGGTGGTATCGGGCCCCTCCACCACCGGCCGCGCCCCGACCAGGAATGAAAATCCGATAAAAGAGAGAAAAATGGACAGGCGTGATTGCATACGAATAAAAGCTGTGGCTATTCAAAAACCGCCTGCAAAGATACGAAATATAATGTTTAATGATAAATGTTTAATGATTAATCATTTATCATTAAACATTTATTGTGCTGTTTCCCAGTTGTTTGTATTTAGCGTATAGCTCTTGGTATTTTTTGTGGTTGTCGGCATTGGGGATGTATTCGTGCGAAAAGCCCTGACCCATCACTTTCTGAGCATCTTCGACCTTTGAATAAATTCCGGCAGCCACTGCAGCAAACATGG
>JANJXE010000172.1 GCA_024709185.1 Paludibacter sp. | reverse complement strand
GAAAAAAGAAAGCACCCCGGGCAAAAGTACAGGCCGTGAGCAGGTTATGACCAAAGAACAGCAGCTTATTTCAGGAAGTTTTGCTGCCAATGCAGGCCGACTGCCCTGGCCCACCGAACGAGGATTTATCAGCGGACGTTTCGGTATTCAACCACACCCAGTTCTGAAATATGTAACAATTAACAACAAGGGCATTTACATCCAAACACCCTCGGGCACCCAGGCAAGAGCCGTATTCGAAGGAACCGTTTCGAAACTCTTTACTGTTCCGGGAAGCAATTACGCCATCATCGTTCAACACGGTCAGTACTGGACGGTGTATTCCAACCTCGTGGATGTGGGTGTACGGGTAGGTCAAAAGGTCAGCGCAAAACAAAATCTGGGAAGGATTTATACCGACCCTGAAAACGACAATAAAACCGAATTGTATTTCCAGATATGGAGGGACAGGAATATCCTGAATCCGGAATCGTGGATTACACGTTAAATTACGAAAGAAGAAAGCTATGGCAGCAACAGAAGATGTAAAACCGATGCAACAAGTGGATTACGGCGACAGTAATATCATTACACTGGAGGGACTGGAGCATGTGCGGCGCCGTCCGGGGATGTATATCGGGAAGCTCGGCGACGGGTCGCATTACGACGATGGCATCTATGTGTTATTGAAGGAAGTACTCGACAACTGTGTAGATGAATTCCGAATGGGAGCCGGCCGACAGATCACTGTAGATGTGAAGGATGGTCACGTGGAAGTGCGCGACTTCGGTCGTGGCATCCCCCTGGGAAAGATGATCGATGCGGTATCGATTATGAATACCGGAGGAAAATACGACTCTAAGGCCTTTAAAAAATCAGTAGGTCTGAACGGAGTGGGTACCAAAGCAGTAAATGCACTTTCGTCGCAGTTTATCGTACAAAGTTACCGCGACGGACAAACCCGGAAGGCCGAATTTGCGCAGGGAAAGCTGGTGAATGATTTCGGAATGGAGCCTTACAGCGGCACCGACACCGGTACCTATGTGTTTTTCGTTCCCGACAATACCCTCTTCGAAAACTACAAGTACAACGAAGAGTACATCGAAACTATGTTGCGTAACTATGCTTACCTGAATACCGGCCTCACGCTGATATTCAATGGCAAACGCATTCTTTCGCGCAATGGGTTGCTCGATTTGCTCAACGAGAACATCACTTCCGAGGCCCTCTACCCCATCATTCATTTAAAAGATGAAGATATTGAAATAGCCTTTACGCATACCGACCAGTACGGCGAGGAATATTATTCCTTTGTCAACGGGCAGCATACTACCCAGGGAGGAACGCACCAGAGTTCTTTTCGCGAAGCCGTGGCGCGCACCATCAAAGAGTTTTACGCTAAAAACATGGAGCTTACCGACATCCGCAATGGCATTGTAGCCGCTGTAGCCATCAGTGTGGAAGAGCCTGTGTTCGAGTCGCAAACCAAGACCAAGCTCGGTTCGCGCGATATTGCAAAAGATGGCATCTCGGTGAATAAATTCATTTCCGACTTCCTGAAGAAGGAGTTGGACAATTACCTGCACCGACATTCGGACACTGCCAATGCGATGATGCAGAAAATTCAGGAATCGGAAAAAGAGCGCAAAGCGATTGCCGGAGTGACCAAACTGGCACGTGAACGTGCTAAAAAAGTGAACCTCCACAACAAGAAACTACGCGATTGCCGGGTACATTACAACGACACGAAAGGCGACACCGAAAACTCCTGTATTTTTATCACCGAGGGAGATTCGGCCAGCGGTTCGATTACCAAAAGCCGGGATGTGAATACACAGGCGGTATTCAGTCTGCGTGGGAAGCCGCTGAACAGTTACGGCCTGACCAAAAAGATTGTGTACGAAAACGAAGAGTTTAACCTCCTGCAAGCCGCATTAAATATAGAAGATGGATTGGAAGGTCTGCGCTACAACAAAGTGATTGTGGCCACCGATGCCGACGTGGATGGTATGCATATCCGCCTGCTGCTCATTACTTTCTTCCTGCAGTTTTTCCCTGATTTGATCAAAAAAGGGCATGTATATATTTTGCAGACACCGCTTTTCCGTGTTCGGAATAAAAAGGAAACCATTTATTGCTATTCGGAGGAAGAGCGGCTGAATGCCATCGCCAAACTGGGAGCCAATGCTGAGATTACCCGCTTTAAAGGGCTGGGTGAAATTTCGCCGGATGAGTTCAAGCATTTCATTGGAAAAGATATTCGTTTGGACCAGGTTTCTCTGAAAAAAGAAGACGGTGTGGCTGAGCTCCTGCAATTTTACATGGGCAAAAACACCTCCGACAGGCAGAATTTTATTATCGATAATTTGGTGGTGGAAGAAGATGTAGCGTAACATGGACGACGCACACTACATGAAACAAGCGCTGGCCGAGGCGCACAAAGCCCTGGAGCGCGATGAAGTGCCGGTGGGTGCCGTGATTGTGTGCAACGACCGCATCATTGCGCGGGGACACAACCTTACCGAGACGCTTACCGACGTGACGGCCCATGCCGAGATGCAGGCGATTACTGCAGCAGCAGGTTTTCTGGGAGGTAAATACCTCACAGGATGCACCTTGTACGTTACAGTGGAACCCTGCGTGATGTGTGCCGGGGCGCTGGGCTGGTCACAGATGAGCCGCATAGTGATTGGAGCCCGCGACGAAAAACGTGGTTTTCAGCGCTTTGCTCCCGAAGCCCTGCATCCGAAAGCCGAAGTGGTTTTTGGAGTGCTGGAAGAGGAATGCAGTCAATTGATGAAAGACTTCTTTCGTAAAAAAAGATAAAGCCTATGTTGACCGTTTACCGTGCTTCCGCTGGGTCGGGAAAAACCTTCCGGCTCACGGGTGATTATATCCGCCTTCTGTTCCGCGAAGATCCTGAATTTCACCCGCATCGTTCCATCCTGGCTGTGACATTTACGAACAAGGCGACAGATGAGATGAAGTCGCGCATCATCCTCGAGCTACACAAACTGGCAACCAACCAGCCATCGCCTTACCTGAATGAACTGACACAATTGTACAGTCAATCCACCGAAGAGCAAATCAGGGTTCGTGCCGGGAAAATCCTGAATGCGATACTGCACGATTATTCAGCCTTTTCTATCAGCACGATTGATAAATTCTTTCAGCAGGTAATACGCGCTTTTGCCCGTGAAATTGGAGTACACGGAGGCTATGCACTCGAACTGGAACAAACACCCATCCTCGAACAGGCGGTCGATAATATGTTTGTCGATTTATCGGCAGGTGAAAACAAGCAATTGCTCGACTGGCTTACTGCCTATGCAGAGGAAAAGATAGAGGCATCGGAGAACTGGAATATGCGTTCGGAAATCCTGAACATGGGAAACCAGCTCTTTGCCGAAAGTTACCAGGCACAGGCCCAAGCCGTACACGAGAAACTGCACGACAGGAACTTCCTGAGAGGGTTTCGTTCTGAGCTGAACACTATAATCAACGATTTCAATAACGACCTGAAACGGATTTCAACACAGGCACTCAAAATAATCGACGATGCAGGATTGAAGTTGGAGAATTTCAAGGGAGGATCGCGTTCGTCGATAAATTTGATTGAAAAGCTGAGTACATCAGTTATCGATGACCCTATACCCGGTGCAACGTTTCGATTGATGGCTGAGGCTGTAGAAGAATGCTATACCAAAAGCGCACCAGCCGATATCGTCGGTGCCATTACACGCATTTATACCAATGGTTTGCAGTCCCTGATGCAGGAACTGATACAGCGGGTGGATACCGGCATCATCTACGTAACCACTGCCCGGCTTATCAAAAAACACCTGAACACCCTTGGGATTCTGTCCGACCTGTCGGTGCAGGTAAAAAAGCTGACCAACGAACAGAACACCATGCTGATTGCCGATTCGAACCTATTGCTGAATAAGGTCATCGACAACAGCGATGCTCCTTTTATTTACGAAAAAACCGGCTTGCGGATTCATCATTTTATGATTGATGAATTTCAGGATACGTCAGTCATGCAATGGCAAAACTTCCTGCCGTTGATTAGCAACAGTCTGGCCGCAGGTGACGACAACCTGGTGGTGGGCGACGTGAAGCAAAGCATTTACCGCTGGCGTAATTCCGACTGGAAACTGCTCGACCGACAGATTTATACCGATTTTACACCCGATCAACTCAACAACGAATCGTTGAGTACAAATTACCGCAGCGACAGGCATATTGTAGAGTTCAACAATGCGATTTTCAGTCGCATGGCTGCTTACATGCAGCAATTGCTTAACACCAGTGTAGAGCCACTGCTTAGCGAACTACCGGAGCTCGGTCCGCTTACAACGAGCATCACGAAAGCCTATAATGATGTGACCCAGCACACAAAGCCCGACTCCGGCGAAGGGCTGGTTCGATTTACGTTTATCGACAAGAACGAGAGCGATGAGAGTTGGAAAGAGCTCAGTCTGCAACAACTGCCCAGGCTGGTGGAAAACCTACAGCAACGGGGTTATAAACCGTCCGACATCGCCATTTTAGTTCGATCCAACAATGATGCACAGCTGGTAATCGAGAAATTGCTTCATTACAAAACACAGCCCGAAGCGCTGGCCGACTGCAGTTACGACATCATCGGTAACGAAGGGCTGTTTATCTCATCGGCCCCGTCGGTACGGTTCCTCACGGCATTGCTTCATTTATTTGTATATCCCGACGATACCGTGCAGCAAACCATTGTGACCTACGAATACGGACGCGGACAGCTCGGTTTATCCGACAATGAAGCACTAGCTGCTTATTTTTTAAAATCGACCGATGGATTGTTGTGTCCGCATTTCACTCCTGAAGAAAACGATGAATTACTGAAGCTCAGGCAGCTCTCCCTGTTTGAAATCTGCGAACAGCTCATTTACCGCTACCAACTTGCCGATTGGCACGGTGAGGCCATTTTCCTTCAGGCCTTTCAGGATGTGATTTTCAATTACAGTAAAGGGAAGTCGGCCGACCTGAACAGTTTTCTGCAATGGTGGGATGAGCACGGAATTAATAAAACCATTCCGATGCCCGAAAACGACCAGGCAATGCGCATTATGACCATTCACAAATCGAAAGGGCTCGACTTTAAAGTGGTGATTATGCCTTTTTGCGACTGGGACTTTGTTGGCAAACAGAAACCACTTCTGTGGTGCTCTACCGATAAGGAACCTTTTGCACAACTTCCACTGTTACCGGTAGAATTCAGTTCAAAACTGGGTCAATCGGTATTTGCGAATCAGTATTACAGCGAGTTGATGCATACGTATATCGACAACCTGAACGTGGCTTATGTGGCTTTTACACGTGCCCGAAATGAAATGCATTGCTTTTGCAAACAGCCCAGGCCTACCGCCAAAGGAATCATTACGGTCAACAGTTTATCGTCGCTGCTTTATACTTTATTGAAAGAGAAAGCCGATGGAGAAGGCACTTTTGATGAAGCAACACAAACCTACTGTGCAGGAGTCGAGCGGGAGTTTTTAAATGAGAAAGAAGTTGAACTGGTTATTTCAAAGAAAAAAGAACTGGTGGTTACAACAAAACTAACTGCTAACGAAGAATTTGCGCCAACAACTAGCGGCCAGGATGGCACAAAAGGGCAAGAAAATTCAGGCTCAGAGGAGCAGCTCGTTAGCAAGGCCTACCCTGTCGAATTACTGAACAACCGACTGCGCATCCGTCATCGCATTCACAATTTCAACCGCGAAGAAACCGACATCACCGACAATCCGATTGATTACGGAAATTTGATGCACGAAATTTTCAGTGAACTGAAACAGCCCGGAGAGTACCAGCATTTGGTTGACCGGCTTATTCAGCAGGGACGCATTACGGCATTTGAATCAAAGAGTATTGTCGACGATTTAGAAGCTTTCGGCCGGTTACCAGAAGTGAACCTCTGGTTCGATTCGCAGGCAAAGGCACTGAACGAAACCACCATCATCACTCCCACCGGTGCCCTCTACCGCCCCGACCGCGTGGTACTGAACGGCAACCACGCCACCGTGGTCGATTATAAATTTGGCGCTGCGGAACATTTGGCACATATCCGGCAAGTGGAAAACTACGCCGGCCTGTTGCGGGAAATGGGATACAGTTGCTCGGGGTATTTATGTTATGTAAAATTGAAAAAAGTAGTAACAGTAAGCTGAAATGAAGAAATTAGTTATTTTTGATTTGGATGGCACCCTGCTCGACACCATCGGCGATCTGGCAGCCGCCACCAATTATGCATTGAGTCAGTACGACTTTCCCCAACACGAAGAGCAGGCTTATCGGTTTTTTGTCGGAAACGGCATCAACAAACTGATCGAAAGAGCCTTGCCTGAAGACAAACGTACTGCCGACATCATCTCGATGGTGAAACATGAATTCATGAAGTATTACCAGGTACACGGCGAAGAAGCCACCCGTCCCTATCCCGGAACGGTTGAGTTACTCCACAGGCTTGCAGCAGAAGGAAAACAGCTGGCTGTAGCTTCGAACAAGTTCCACGAAGGAACTGTAGCCCTGGTAAAACATTACTTCCCCGACATCGATTTTGTAAGCGTTTTGGGCCAGCGCGAAGGCATTCCCGTTAAGCCCTCGCCCGTGATCGTGGATGAAATTCGGGCGGCAGCAAGAGTTACCCGCGAAGAAACACTTTACATCGGCGATTCGGGCGTGGATGCCGCCACGGCACTCAATGCCGGCGTCGATTTTATCGGTGTACTCTGGGGTTTCCGTCCGCAGAGCGAACTTGAAGCAGCCGGTGCGACACGGTTTATTGCGAGTGCAGAGGAAGATATCTTCTAATGTTTAAACACAACGATTTGTGTTTTGTTGCTATGGAGTAGTACACAGTAATCCAACCAGCAGCTTTCATAGCAAAGCAACCTGCTGTATTACTTACAAGCTTGTTAACTTTACATCCTTAAACATAAACTCATTATTGCTCAAACGAAGGGGCTTGCCGTTTTCAGAAGTAATGTTCTTTACGATCACTTCTTTCGTCAGGACGTATGGAAATTTCTCAACAAAGCTTTTATCCTTTTTATTAGGATTAAAATCACCAAAAATTGCAGGGCCCTTGTAACTGTCAGGGGCATTGGCATCGTTTATCTTCAGATTTTCAATGGTAATTCGTTCGGGCATGTAGCACACATAGCCGAAATCATGCTGCCCTTCGTTCGACCCAATAATCAGATTAACAGCAGATAAACTGGTGGGAGTAAATTCGCAGTTGCGGATAATCAACTCGCCATTCCAGGTGCTTCCGTAATCGTTTCGTAAATTCACCATTCTGCCTGACTTAATTTTTGTGTTCTCAATCAGCAATAATCCTTCGCCGATAGCATTGATACCCATATGTCCCAGGCTGCTGTTTCGGATGGTGGCATTGGCAACACCCATGTGGGCATCGAAACGTGAGAAATGGCAATTATCGAACAGGATATTCTTGCAGAAATTGGAAGCGAAAAGACCCCAGTAAACCGGGTCGTTAATGTCGTTGGTTTGTTTGCAATTGATTACATTGATATTGAGAGCCCGGTTAACGGTCAGGTCGTAGGTGCCCATGCTTACCTCTACACCGGCACTACCAATTTTCTTATAGGT
>JANJXE010000231.1 GCA_024709185.1 Paludibacter sp. | reverse complement strand
GTAGTCGTCGCTATACCCGCCTCAAACAAGGTGAATTTGCAGAAACCTGTTGTTTGGTAATCGACACTATAGGCATGCTATCGTCGGTATATCAATATGCCACAATTGCCTATATCGGTGGTGGATTTGGTGTGGGAATACACAACACCCTGGAAGCAGCAGTTTGGAACTTACCAGTGGTCTTTGGACCAAATTTTCAGAAATTCAGGGAAGCTCGTGAACTGATAGCCCTTGGAGGGGGTTTTAGTATCAGTGGATATAATGAGTTGCAGAAGTGCTTAAATCAATTGTTTGAGGAAGCAGCAGCAAATCAGAAGAGTCAATCCGGTCCGGAAAATAAGGCCAATATTACCGCTTCAGGCACCAAAGCAGGCAACTATGTGACCGCCAACACAGGTGCTACTTCAATCATTATTAATCAACTTACAAACGACATCTATGCAAAAACCATCCATTCCTAAAGGAACCCGCGATTTTACCCCCGGGGAAATGGCTAATCGCAACTATATTTTTTCGACCATTAAAGATGTTTTTCGTCTGTATGGATTTCAGCAAATTGAAACCCCGGCAATGGAAAACCTGAGCACACTGATGGGTAAATACGGAGAAGAAGGAGATAAACTGCTGTTTAAGATTTTGAATTCCGGTGATTTTATTGGAGGAGTTACCGAGATTGAACTCAGCGAACGCAATAGTGTAAAACTAACTTCAAAGATCTCGGAAAAGGGACTACGATACGATCTCACCGTGCCTTTTGCCCGCTTTGTGGTGCAAAACCGCGACAAAATCAGTTTTCCGTTTAAGCGGTATCAGATTCAGCCGGTATGGCGCGCCGATCGACCGCAGAAAGGTCGTTACCGTGAATTTTATCAGTGTGATGTGGATGTGGTTGGCAGCGATTCGCTTCTCAACGAAGTTGAGCTGATTCAGATTGTGGATGAAGTTTACCGCCGGCTCAATATCCGTGTGGTATTAAAGCTCAATAACCGCAAGATACTTTCGGGAATCGCCGAAATTATTGGTGAAGCCGAAAAAATCACCGACATTACAGTTGCAATTGATAAACTGGATAAAATCGGCCTCGAGAAAGTAAACGAAGAAATTGCTTCAAAAGGAATTACTGAAGAAGCCATCGCACGCCTTCAACCCATCCTGAAACTTAGCGGCAGCAACAGCGATAAACTGGAGCAGTTGAAAGAAGTTTTAAAGGATTCGAAAACCGGAATGAAGGGAATTGAAGAAATGGAAACCATTTTAGGTCTGTGTGATGCCATGCAGGTGGCCACGCCTGTGGAACTCGACCTCACCCTGGCCCGAGGACTGAATTACTATACCGGTGCTATCTTCGAAGTAAAAGCCCTGGATGTTCAAATTGGCAGTATCACAGGAGGTGGTCGGTACGACAACCTCACCGGTGTATTTGGCCTGGAAGGTGTTTCAGGAGTGGGAATCTCTTTTGGTGCCGACCGTATTTATGATGTTCTGAACCAACTTCAACTGTATCCCGAAACTTCATTGGAACAAACCCGCATCTTATTTGTCACTTTTGGCTGGAACGAATTAAAATATTCACTGAATTGGGCAGCTCATCTTCGCACAGAGGGTTTTAATGTGGAAGTATATCCAGAGCCTGCAAAAATGAAAAAGCAGATGAGTTATGCCGATGGAAAACAGATTCCCTATGTGGCCATAGTAGGAGAAAACGAGATGAACGAGAACAAGGTAATGCTCAAAGACATGAAAAGCGGCGAGCAAAGATTGGTAACGCTTGAAGAATTGACAAAAGCAATTAGCTGATTTTCGGGTAAGACTTTCCGGTAGAATTTCAACCGGGGGATATCTTTCAAAGAGAGTATCCCCCGGAGAAACAACTTATTTTGCAGCGTTCAGTACTTCCTCGATTACCGCTGCCAAATCCTGATAATGCGCTCTGCTGATACCTGTAGCTGTAAGTGAAGCTCCGATTAAATCGGTACGCAATGTAGCCAACTGCGCCCTTGCAATGGCCGTAGCATCCGACAAACTCACAGCTGTACGCGCAACAGGTGCTGCCGAACTACCCGGAGCCACGGTACCATTCAACACCGTAATCAGCGCATTTACATAGTTTTTCTGCAAATTGCGACGATACACGTCCACTGTCTTACCAGAATTCATTTCAGTAAATATACTCCGCTTCAAATCAGCCATCAGCTGCATGGCTGTGTAGGAATTGCTTCCGTTTAGGGCTTCATTTTGAATCAACTTGTCGAAGGTAAATCTACTGATCAAGCGATTTAAAACCGAACGCTGAACTCCGGCAATACTACTCACCGGATCAACTCCCGCTTTTTCAATAAGGTTACGGTTTACCAACCACATGGGAGTGGTGAACAACTGTTTATCGAGAAACTGAACAGCTTCCTTCTGTATGGCAGCAGGCACGTGCACACTTACCGGCCCAGCTTCTTCCACTTTTTTGGGAGTAGTATAAATACCGGCGACATTTTTTGCAGCATGACCCATATAGCGACCGAACTGACCTACAACTTCACCATACATTACACGGGCATTTTCGTAATCCTTATTGGATTCCCGTGTCCAGTTCAATAAATTAGGAACAATTCGCTGCAGGTTCTTAATCCCGTAGGTACCTGCTTTCATCGCATTATCGCCCAGGTCTTCATTTTGATTGCGGGGATCATTAGGATCAGTCTCAGTACCAAAAGCATAACGCGGATCTTCCTTTAATTTCTCCATAATCCATTTATTCATAAAAGGCACTTCAGCCTCAGCCGATTCAAACTGAGGCATATATTTGTATCCCCACTCAATCGACCAGCGATCGTAGATGCCAATATCGGGAATGATACCGTTCACAGGCACCGAATCTTCGGGTTGAGCGATGTAATTAAAACGGGCATAATCCATCATCGAAGGTGTATGATTATTTTCAGACAGCCACTTACGATCGCGAAGCTTTTCAACCGGAATGGTAGCTGACGCACCAAAATTATGACGTAATCCGAGGGTATGTCCCACTTCGTGAGCCGAAACAAAGCGAATGAGCCGCCCCATGAGTTCATCATCGAACTGCATCGAACGACCTCGGGGATCATACGGTCCGGCCTGAATAAAGTACCAGTTGCGAAGCAGGCTCATCACATTGTGGTACCAGTTGATGTGTGATTCGAGAATCTCACCACTGCGGGGATCGTGCACATGCGGTCCACTGGCATTGGGAACAGTCGAAGGTTTGTATACAATGGCCGAATGTAGGGCCGATTCAATCGACCAGGTAGAGTCGGCAGGGGCTTCCAGCGCATAGATGGCATTCTTAAAACCTGCCTGTTCAAATGCTTTTTGCCAGTCGTTTACACCCTGTATCAGATAGGGAACCCATTTTTTAGGAGTAGTAGGATCAATGTAATATTCGATAGGCTTTTTAGGCTCCACCAACTCGCCACGCAGGTATTTTTCCATATCTTCCTCTTTGGGCTCGAGGCGCCAGCGGGTAATCATGGCCACTCGCTCAATGCCCTGTGGATTTTTATCGAAATCGGTGTACCGGGTAGTGAAATAACCCACGCGTGGATCGTAATAACGAGGCTTCATGGGCACTTTTGGCAATAAAATCACGGAGGAATTTAATTCAAAAGTAGATGGATCAGCTGCCTGATCGCCCGGAGAAGCCGGCCGACTGGAGAAAGTTTTCACCGTTCGTATCTCCACATTCCTTGGAAATGCTTTTATATCGTCGATGTACGAACGGTCGTTGATCTGACTGCCAATTGCAAACTCTTTCTTATAACGCTCATCAAAATAAAGCACCGTATTTTCACTTTTCACAAAGTCAGTAACATCAATCACCACCGATTTTTTACCGGTCAGGGTATCTGTTCGATAAGCCTTAACCTCGAACATCCCCATAATAGACTGTACGTTTGAATTACGTACCGACAGATACATTCCGGTTGAATCAGCCGATCTCTCGGTATAGGAAATAGTGCGCAGCAATACTTTATCGTCTTTCCCCTGTTCGAAGCGAATCACATTTTCGCCAATAAAATCGCCGGCATAACCAACAAAAGCCCGACGGGGCATTACCGGAGCCTTAGAGATCCGATTCACCACCAGTAAATCAAGATTTAAAATGGAATCGGGAAGTTCGAAGTAAAAACTCTGATCCACCTGATGTACTTTTAAAAAACCGCTTGTAGATTTAGCCTTTGCTGTTATCACCTGGTTATATGGCCTTGGACCTTTGGAAGGAGTAGCAGGTGATACTGGTTTGATTTCACCGGCCGGCTTAGGTGATACTACTTCTTTTTTTACTTTCTTTTTAAAAATGGATGTACTGGTAGCCGAAACATCCTGGTTTGTTATGAGCAGACCAACTGCAAGTGCAAGAAAAAACAGCTTATTCATTTCCTGAATAGATTTAATATAACTATCGATTGAAAACACAAAGCTGCAAAGATAGTTAAAATATCAGCGTGCAAGAAAACGGGATGCTATATTAAAGATTTTTAAAAATGCTGCATCAACTTCACGGGAATCAACTCCTGAAACGGGAAACGGATTTTCGTGGGAGTAAGGATAATCTGGGTCGAGTACGGTAAACCTGCTTTGAGCCAACTCTTTCCCCAGTGCTTCCTCAACTCCCTGATAGGGAATCACTTTATCGTGCGCAAAGGCAACGCCCTGAAAACGGGTTTTCATATTCTGAAACACTTGCGTTCGGTAATCCGTAAGGTAATGAGGAGCTATCATGCTGTAAAACGCATTGGCCAATCGATCGCCGACCATTTTACCTGCTTCTTCCACTGAGAAATCATTCATAAAATACGAATAAAGACGTTTGTAACTGGTTAAATCCATAATGCTTCGCGAACAACCATACATCGCACTAAAGATACTTCCACCGCAAAGGAGAAACAAGCGGGACCGGGAAAACAAGGGTTCAGTCATGAAAAGCAGTTGCGCCAGAAAAGCACCTATAGAATATGCAAAAACATCAACTTTTGGTTTGCCGGCAAATAACGGATGTCTTCCATCTGTAATCTGAGTAACCAGCTGAATGATATCCTGATAGCTTTGACGGCCGGAAGTAAAAAAACGGATTGGATGTTCGCTGAGTCGTTCACTCAACGCAAGGTTAGCAAAACTAAGGGAGCGATCTAGTCCGGTAAGCTGTTTTCGATGTGCCAACAAACCAGATAACATTCGCGGATCCGACCACGACGAAGGCGAACGGTTTATGTGGTACGCTATGGGAAACAATACCACTGCCTTGCCTGTATGCTGACAGAGGTATTCAGCCCAGGTAAAATATTTGTTCCAACTACGTTCGTTCAGACCGTGTAAAAGCAAAATCACATCACTATGAACCGGACTATCTTCCATATAAAAAACAGGATAGGAAAATTCAGTATTTTCGGCAATAGAATCGTTGGCAACCAAACTGCACCCTTCACCACCCCGGTAACTAATGAAGTTACTTGTAAATGGAAAACTGCTTACCTTTACACCTGACTGTCCGAGTCGAAAATGACCTTTGGTATCGAGTTGAGCTGCTAACTGAAAATAACGTTCGGTATAGTTCATAATGTAAATTTGACAGCAAATAAAGCGCAACTCTCAAGATACATAAAACACTTGCTTTACAGATAGTTGCCAAGGGACAAATTGCGGTATCAGGGGTGAAAATTGACATAACGGGGTGAATTAAAGGTGACAAAATGTAAACTATTGCAAAGACCGGTATATTAGATTAACTTTGCAGAACTATAAATACAAAATAGCAATGCCAACCGAAAAAACAGTTCCCTCCTATCTGCTTGAAAAGGACAATACCATTCACATGATAGTGTTTACGGCAATCTTTGCACTGCTGTTCATTAATTTATTTCAACCCTTTGGTTCGCGCAACTGGTATCCGAATATTACAGAGTTTACTTATTTCTTTTTTTCGAGCCTGATTATTCTGACAGGTATGCTTGTGGTTGTAATCAGCCGTGTCATTATGCATCAGGCTGCGCAAAAACATACTATCACCATGCTGAATTACAGCGCATGGATCTTAACTGAAATTTTTGCTATGTCACTTTTCTATGCTCTTTTTTCGAAATATGTTCCCGAAGGAAGTGCCAATCGCGATTTTATGGAAATCCTGAAAAAAGCAATTGTGAATACAAGTTTGGTACTTTTGCTTCCCTACAGCATTTCATTTTTATATTTCTCATGGAAAGAAAAAACAAAGTTGCTTGAACAACAACAGGAAAGCCGGTTAGTTCCCGACACATCCCGCAAGAAAAGAATTGCATTCCCCGATGAAAAAGGTGAAATAAAAATTACAATCGACTTCGACCACCTGGTTTATATAGAATCGGCAGATAATTACGCTACTATTCATTATATAAACAAAGAACGCATAGCACGCTACCCGATTCGAAATTCACTGAAGTGGTTTGAGCAGAATCTGATTGGTGAAACGCCACTGGCACGTTGTCATCGATCGTACATTATCAACCTCGACCGGGTTAAAGTACTCAAAAAAACGAAAGAAGGTTTTTTCATGGAACTGGACGTACCTCAGTTGGCCGATATTCCGGTCTCGAGAACGTATTACGAGTCTGTGATGAAAAAGTTTTCACTTTATTCTGTTTAAACGAAAAGTGTATGGCAAAGAAATACAAAATCGGATTAGCACTTAGTGGCGGAGGAATCCGCGGATTATGCCATGCCGGAGCTTTACAGGCCATGGAAGAGCTGAACATCCGCCCTGAACTAATCTCGGGCGTAAGTGCCGGCGCTATAGTGGGAGCAATGTATGCCGATGGATATAAGCCGCAGGAAATTCTGGAAGCCTTTAAGCACGTGAGTTTCCTGAAAATGACCAAGATTCTCGTTCCTGAAGGAGGATTTTTCCATCTAAACACTTTCGAACGTTATCTGGGCAAACTACTAAAAGCTAAAACATTCGAAGAGTTAAATATTCCATTGCGTGTTGTTGCCACCAATTTTGACGAAGGGAAATCGGAAGTGTTTGACGAGGGAAATCTGCTTAAACCAGTTATTGCCTCCAGTAGTATTCCGGTACTTTTTGTCCCGAAAAAGATCAAAAACCAGCACTATGTGGATGGTGGTATCATGAAGAATTTCCCGGTATCTACGATTCGTGAAGATTGCGACCTGGTTATCGGAGTCAACGCCAGTCCACTGACAGCTCCTGCCTACAAAATGAAAATCATGGATGTGGCCATCCGTACCTATCATTTTATGTTTCGATCGAATATCATTAGCGATAAAGCTTTGTGCGATATTCTAATCGAACCCGATCACATTTACGACTACGATTTATTTGAAACCGAAAAAGCCGACGAAATTTACCAACTCGGTTACAATTCTGCCCTTCACGAGTTGAAAGAGAAAGGTTTTCACTGAAAAAAAACTCTTTTTCACTGATTAAACTTGATGCTTTACTAAAACTGGTTTATTTTTGTAGTGCAAGTTTTATAGCATGATAAACAATTTCAAACACACATTTTCACGATTCGAAGTTATCGAAGCTTTCAGTTTTTTGGTAGTTTGGATTGTAATATTTATAAGCCCTTTGTTAGTGTACCAACAGAACGACCAACTACAATGGGAGTTAATTTTTCGATCGTGGTTGTTTCTGGCAGGTTTGTTCGTCGTGTTTATCCTTAACATCTATTTCCTTATACCGCGATTACTTTACAGTAAGAAATACATTCATTATATTTTCATGATTAGTGTACTGTTACCGCTGCTAACCTGTATCGAGACGAATCTTTCCAGTCAGCTAAAACGACCTCTAACCGTGGCAATGCCATCCATGAATAGAGGACTTCCGTTGGAATTTTCGAAAGAAATGCCGGCTCCGGAGGGGTTTAAATCAAATCAACGATTTGAAAATGACGGAAAATCATCGTATTGGATGCACTTACTGATTATGTTTCTGGTAGCTGGCAGTACTGCCGCATATAAAACCATTTTTTACTGGATTCAGGAAGAAAAGACACGGAAGGAAATAGAATCTAAGCTAAAAGGAAACTCTGCTAATGAACCTGGCTACATTCTGGTTAAATCGGATTACAAAGTCGTAAAGATTATGCTCGACGATATCCTTTTTGTGGAGAGCGCCAATGAATATGTAAAAATTTATCTCACTACCGGAGAGATGATTATGACTTTTATGCGACTTAAAAAAATGGAGGATGAACTACCAAAAAGTAAATTTTTACGTGTGCAGCGATCCTTTATTGTAAATCTGGAAAAAATTAAAGCAGTAGAAAAGAACAAAATACACATTGAACATAAAAAGAGTATTCCTATCGGGGAACAATACAAAGAAAGTTTTCAGGAATACCTGGGAAGTAAATTCGTAAAGTAACCTTCAATTTTATTATCCAATGAAAATCACAGCACTGTTTGTTGGCATTCTGATAGCCGTACAGGTTTCAGCTCAGGTAACCAAAACTGTCGAACCTGTTCAACCCGGAACCTTGTTCACGTACATATCAGCACAAGAGCAGAGCACCATTACCAGTCTGACCCTGAAAGGAAAAATCGATGCACGGGATTTTGCATTTATGCGCGATAATTTGAAAAACCTGGCAACACTCAACATGTCATTGGTTCAAACAATTAATCCCTATACCGGCACTGAAGGAACTATAAGTGGCACCAACTATACGTATCCAGCAGGCGAAATACCGGCCTACGCTTTCTATAATCCGGTATTATTAACGTATAAATCTTCGCTTACATC
>JANJXE010000049.1 GCA_024709185.1 Paludibacter sp. | reverse complement strand
GTTGCTGCGATACCATCGCCTTCGTGACCCTGGAAAACTAAACGGGCACAGGTGCCTGAATCGCCAATACCAAGGTAATGCACTTCAACGCGGGGTTTTTTAGCCGCAATATCGGGATTGATTTCGAGCATATGCGCCTGTAGGATGGAACTTTTCGAGCCATCAAAATTGAGCGTGTAGTCTTCTAAAAATGAACTTCCACCTTCCAAACCCTGGCCCATTACCCACATCGTGCGTACCAAAGCAGCTGTTTTCCAGTCGCCCTCGGCACCAAAACCATAGCCTTCTGCCATCAATCGCTGAGTGGCAAAGCCCATGAGCTGGTTCATGCCTTCCAGTTCGTCGAAGCTGGTGGTAAAGGCTTTAGCTCCCTTTTTTTCTAAGAACAGACGAAGGCCAATTTCCTGCGCGGCAGCATCCCGGACGTAGCTGTGCAGTTCCGCTCCGGGTTTGCAATTGTCGGCGAAGTCGTAAACGCGTTCGTATTCAGCAACTAAAGCATCGATTTCCGCATCGGTAACTTCCTTTACATACGGAACCAGTTTAGCAATCGGTGCATTATCCACATGGTAGCCCAGACGAATTTCGGCTTCCACCTTGTCGCCATCGGTTACTGCCACATTGTTCATATTGTCGCCAAAACGGATGATGCGCATCGTCTGAGCATCGGCCCAGCCTGCCGAAACGCGCATCCAGGTGGCAATTTTTGCCTGTGTATCTTTATCTTTCCAGTATCCAACCACCACTTTGCGGGGCTTGCGCAGACGGCTGGTGATGAATCCAAACTCGCGATCACCGTGGGCCGACTGGTTCAGGTTCATAAAATCCATGTCGATCTCATCCCACGGAATGGTTTCGTTGTACTGTGTGTGAAGGTGTAGCAATGGTTTTTTTAAATTCATCAGTCCATGAATCCACATTTTTGCCGGCGAAAAGGTATGCATCCAGGTAATCATCCCGATACATTTCGGATCACCGTTTGCCGAACGCATTATTTCGGAGATTTCAACCGATGAATTAGCTGTCCCTTTATATACGACTTTTACAGGAAGGTTGCCTGAATTGTTCAACCCCTTCACCATCTCATTCGAATGAGCATCCACTTTCACCACTGCATCGCCCCCGTAGAGCAATTGAGCTCCGGTAATAAACCAAACCTCGTAATTCTCAAAACCCGTTTTCATATCTATTTATCATTTAATTATTTGTCATTCAAATGTATATCCCCTCTCAACCGCACCCATTAATCACTAATTATTATACATTAATCATTAAAATGTCTGTCCGTAATAAGCATTCGGTCCGTGTTTCCTTAAAAAATGCTTTCGTATAAGATGTGGATTCATTTTCAGTTCCGGATTCACAGAATAGGCAATATGCGCCATCTTAGCACATTTTTCCATCACTACGGCATTGTGTACCGCATCGTGCGCATCCTTTCCCCATGAAAAGGGCCCGTGGTTACACACCAACACACCGGGAACATGAACCGGATTCAGTTGGCTAAACCGCTCGATAATGACATTGCCTGTTTCTTCCTCGTAATTACCTTCCACTTCCTGCAGCGTCATCATCCTCGTGCAGGGGATATCCTGCGAAAAATAATCGGCATGTGTTGTACCGATATTCGGCAGATCGATGCAGGCTTGTGCCCATGCAGTAGCGTAGGTCGAATGGGTATGTACTATTCCCCCGATCTCAGGAAAGGACTTGTAGAGCGCTATATGTGTCATCGTGTCAGAGGAAGGTTTCAACGAACCTTCTACTTTTCGTCCTTCTAAGTCGACCACCACCATATGTTCAGCCAACATTTCCTCATAACTAACCCCTGAAGGTTTAATCACTATCAAGCCCTTTTCACGGTCGATAGCACTCGCATTACCCCAGGTAAAAATGACTAAACCGTGTTTAACCAAATCGATATTGGCTTGATATACAAGTTCTTTTAAAGCTTCTAACATACTCTGTGTGTTATAAGTGTGTGTGTTACACTTAAAATAATGTACAAAAGTAGATATATTACTTTAAACCTAATGTAACGAAAATTATGTTTTACAACATGTTTAGTGTATTAGGTACACTTAATATTTTATGATTCATAAATTTTAAATACTTTTGACCCCTGAAAGATAAAATTTGAAAGCATGGAACAATTAGATTGGATGGTCATTGGTGTCTTTGCGCTGGCACTAATAGGTATTGTAGTATGGGTAATGCGTCAAAAGCAGAACAGTTCGGGCGATTATTTTCTGGCGGGGCGCGATGCGACCTGGATTGCCATTGGGGCATCGATATTTGCGTCGAACATCGGTTCAGAACATCTCATCGGGCTGGCAGGCGCCGGAGCATCGAGCGGTATGGCCATGGCGCACTGGGAAATTCAGGGATGGATGATTCTTATCCTCGGTTGGGTGTTTGTGCCCTTTTATTCCCGAAGTATGGTACTCACCATGCCCGAATTTCTGGAACGTCGCTACAATCCTCAATCACGCACCATTCTTTCGGTGATATCGCTAATCAGTTATGTGCTTACGAAGGTTGCGGTTACAGTATATGCCGGAGGTCTGGTATTTCAACAGGTATTTGGAATCAGAGAACTCTGGGGGATCGATTTCTTTTGGATTGCAGCCATTGGTCTGGTTTTGATAACTGCACTTTATACCGTTATAGGTGGAATGAAGTCTGTTCTTTACACTTCAGTACTACAAACACCAATTCTCCTGTTGGGTTCTATTATAATTGTGGTTCTAGGCTTGCGTGAACTGGGGGGGTGGGATGAAATGATGACCATTGCCCGTGCTACTCCGGTAAACGACACTGGCGATACAATGGCAAACCTTATCAGGAGCAACAGCGATGCGAATTTCCCCTGGCTGGGCGTCTTTCTGGGTTCATCGATTATCGGTTTTTGGTATTGGTGTACCGATCAGTACATTGTGCAAAGGGTATTGTCGGGTAAAAATGAAACGCAGGCCCGACGGGGTACCATTTTCGGTGCTTATCTCAAACTCACACCTGTGTTTATTTTCCTTATTCCGGGAATGATAGCTTATGCATTGCATGTGAAAACCGGGAACTTCCTTCCCGAACTTGCCAACGGAAATGTGAATTCGGATGCTGCTTTTCCTACCTTAGTAGCAAAATTGCTGCCTGCAGGAATTAAAGGACTGGTAGTGGCCGGCATTCTTGCTGCACTCATGAGCTCACTGGCTTCCCTGTTCAACTCGTCGGCCATGTTGTTTACGATTGACTTTTACAAACGATTTAAACCCGAAGCTTCCGAAAAGCAGCTTCTTCACACAGGAAGAATTGCAACGGTAGTTATTGTTGTTTTAGGTATTCTCTGGATACCAGTGATGAAAAGCGTGGGTGATGTGCTGTATGCTTACCTGCAGGATGTGCAATCGGTGCTTGCTCCGGGAATAGCAGCGGCTTTTCTGCTGGGCGTGGTTTCTAAACGCATTACTCCGGCTGCCGGACTGTGGGGTCTGATTTCCGGTTTTGTGGTAGGCCTTACCCGCTTAGGTGCCAAAGTGTATTATTCTACAACGGCATCTCCTGCTGAATCCTGGTTTAAGGAACTATTCTACGATGTCAACTGGTTGTTTTTCAGTGGTGGAATGTTTGCATTTAGCATTTTGGTGATGATAGCTGTAAGTATGTTTACCAAAGCAGCTCCTGAAGCACAGTTGCGTGGGTTGACCTTTGGTTCTGTTTCTCCTGAAGAAAAGGCAATGACCCGTCAGAGCTGGGATAAGTGGGATGTAATTCATACTTCCATTATTCTGACAATTACCATTCTTTTCTATATCTATTTTTGGTGATTTGCGATTTATCCCTTAATTTCGGGCGCTCAATTCAGCTTTGGGTAAACAGGAAAGTGTATGTATGGAAACAGAATTGTATTATAGTTCACAGGATAGTCATTTAGTTGCGGTCGATTGTATTATCCTGGGATTTAAGGATGCCGAACTGCTACTGTTGGCGCATCACCGCACCATGGAGCCGGCCAGAGGAGGCTTATCGCTGATGGGTGGGTTTGTACGAAGGGAAGAGTCGGTCGACGCTGCTGCAAATCGCGTGTTGACCGATCTCACCGGTCTTGAAAATATTTATATGGAGCAGGTAGGTGTGTATGGTGCTGTAGATCGCGATCCCGGACGGCGGGTTATTGCCTGTGCATACTATGCACTTATCGATATAAATTCCACCAACCGGGAGTTGCTTGATACGCATCATGCACAGTGGATTTCTATTGATCGGTCTCACGATCTCATTTTCGATCATGCGCAAATGGTGCAGGACGCGCTACGGATATTACGCCGGAAAGCGGCAATTGAACCAATCGGACTTAATTTTTTACCTCCAAAATTTACCCTCATTCATTTACAGGCCCTTTATGAAGCTATTTATGGACAGCCCATGGATAAACGGAATTTTCGAAAACGAATGATGGGACTCGATTTTCTTCAAAAACTGAACGAAGTGGATAAGTCGGGGTCGAAGAAGGGT
>JANJXE010000046.1 GCA_024709185.1 Paludibacter sp. | reverse complement strand
CGTCCGGGACATGCCGGCAATTTCACAATTAAGGTTTCGCAGTTCGAGAACATCACTAACGATGTGTATCTCGTGGATCATACTACCAATACTGAAACAGAACTGACAGCTGATACCGAGTATATTTTCACATCGGATGCTACCTCTACGAATGAACGATTCAGTGTGGAATTCCGTGCACCGGGTATGACTACCGCTGTAAATGAGCCCAATGCTGCCAATACCTTTGTTTTTGTAAACGATGTAAATCAACTTAATGTGCAGTCGGTAGCTGGTAAGAATGCCCACATCAGTGTATATAATACTGCCGGACAGCAACTTGTATCGTTACAGGCCAAGGGTACAGTAACACGTATCGAACAAGCTTTTCAACCCGGAGTATATCTGGTGAAAGTAGATAATCACCTTCAGAAAGTAGTAATCCACTAATTAACATTGAATATGAAGACAACACAAAAATATTTTTCACCGGCAATTGAATTGATTCGCCTTGACCAGGAGATTTCGTTGCAACTACAATCAGCTGAAGACAATGATCCATCCGGAGAGCCTTCGGGAGGCGGATGGAGTGCTTCCAATTACCAGGATCATTTCAATACCAATCCATTAAACGATATTAAAGCTTAAAAGCTGATAAACGGTATAAAAGGCTGTTTCCATAAAATCGAAACAGCCTTTTTTGCATTTATTTATTCAACCACCCTCAGAAATTAATACCTTGCCTAATTTAGGTTGCATTAATTGGCTTATCTTTGTGCGTCATTAAATCCTGTACAGTTTAACCATGCTTATCCTGCTTTCTCCTGCTAAAATCCAAAATTTTAAAGCAGCTGCACCCACAGCTGAATACTCATTACCTGTTTTTTTAAAAGAGGCAGAAAAAATTATTCAGGAACTGAAAACCTATTCAATCCGCGAACTTGCTGCTCTTTTTCAGGTGAACGTGAAAATTGCCGAACAAAATGCCGACCGATTCTTCAACTGGCACCGTCCGTTTACTCCCGAAAATGCCAAACAGGCCCTGTGGGTGTACAATGGTGAAGTGTTTCACGGACTGGATGCAGCAAGTATGACGGTGAACGAGGTGAATTTTGCTCAACAGCATTTGCGTATTTTATCGGGCTTGTACGGTATTCTTCGCCCTCTGGATCTGATTCAGGCCTATCGACTGGATGTTAGTCACCGGCTGAGTTCGGCTTTTGGTAATGACCTCTACGAATTCTGGCGCGATAAAATAACTACCGAAGTTAAAAAAGCGCTTCGTCAATCGGGGGAACAAGCGATGATTTTCAACCTGATGTCGGGTGAATATTCCAAAGCGATCAATCCTGAGCGATTGAAAACACGCATTATCGAATTCGAATTTTTACAGTACCAGCCCGATACCGAACGTTTCAAACCCATCACCATCTACATTAAAAAAGCCCGGGGATTAATGGCCCGCTACATCATCCGAAATGCGATAACCAACACCGAAGAACTCAAAGCGTTTTCCGACGAAGGATACTGGTACAATGAACAACTTTCATCTAAGGATAAATTAGTGTTTGTTCGGTAAACAGTAACTCAGGAATTCAACCAGTAAGACAAAATAGCTTCCCCAACAGGAGGCTTTTTTGTTGATGAAATCTATATAAGTTAACGAAAATGCTTAAAATTTTACTGAATTTCACTATTGCTATTGCAAATTAAAAAGATTTTAATACATTTGCAACTATGACATGACCTAATCAGTATCCTTCACCTGAAGCCTGATCTTTCCAAGAATCGACCTGCGGATGGATTCTTTGTGTACGATAACACTACTTTTTAACTATTAGTTGTACACCATGAAACGAATCATTACACTTATTACAGGCTTAGCCTACTTTACGCTCACTGTTGTCTCTAAACCGGTTTCGGTCGAAATTGCAAAACAAGTTGGAAAATCCTTCATGAATCAATCTGTGATTGCCGGTTTCTCTGGAAAACTAAAAATGAAGCAGGCACCGGATGAACTTAAACTGGTTTATACCGGCGATACACTTGTTTATACACCTTCTGTATCAAATGCAACGAACGAAACGTATTCTTATCCATCCTATTATGTTTTTTCAACAACTAACGACGGCTTCGTAATTGTTTCGGGCGACGATAGGGTAGTGCCTGTTCTGGCTTATGCCGACGAAGGAAAATTCAATCCGTTGAATATGCCTGTTGTGATACAGAAATGGCTGGAAGGTTACAGGGATGAAATTCGCTATGCCGTAGAGCATGATCTGTCAGCTACCCCGGAGTCAGATGCTGAATGGCGGAAATTACGTTCGGGCGAACGCCTGAAAACACCTTTGGCAAGTACAGCAGTAGCTCCATTGCTTACAACCAAATGGGATCAATCACCCTATTATAATGCAAACTGTCCGTACGATAATCAGTATAGCGAAAAGGTGGTAACAGGTTGTGTGGCAACAGCCATGGCCCAGGTAATGAAATACTGGAATTATCCTGAAAAAGGGTCCGGATTTCATTCATACAATCACTCCAAATACGGTACAATTTCAGCAAATTTCGGCAGTACGACCTATCAATGGAGTGCCATGCCCAATCAGATTAGCAGTTCAAATTCTGCAATAGCAACGCTGATGTACCATTGTGGAATAGCAGTAGAGATGGACTACAATGTAGGATCATTGGGTGGAAGTTCAGCCATGACCATTTGCAGTGGATATTCCGGCTGTACCGCTTCAGCCGAAACGGCTCTGAAAACGTTTTTCGGATACAAAGCGAGCCTTCAGGGTGTTCATAAAAGCAATTATACCAACGAAAACTGGATTGCTCTTCTAAAATCCGAGTTGAATGCCCGTCGTCCGTTGGTATATGCAGGCAGAGGTAGCGAAGGTGGACATTGCTTTGTATGTGATGGTTACGATGCCAATAACTTTTTTCACTTTAACTGGGGATGGTCGGGTCACAACGATGGATACTATGCTCTTACGTCGCTTGTACCCGGAAGTGGTGGAGCTGGAGGAGGGAGTTATGCTTTTACAGATGCACAACGTGCCATTATTGGTGTAGAACCGGCTCAGAGTGCTACCACACCATCAGGATACGACCTGCGCTTGTATTCAACTCTGTCTATGTCGGCTGAAAAGGTGTGGTTTAAAAGTGCTTTTTCCATGACTGTTGACATCGGAAATTTCGGAAACGTTCCTTTTACCGGATATGTCGGAGCAGCCTTGTTTGATAGCAAGTATAATTTTATTGATTTTATGGCAACCTATTCCCAAACGATAAACAACGGTTATTACAATACCATCAAATTTGAAAATACCGGGTCAGCGGCATTGGTTTCGGGCACCTATTACGTGGCCGTATTTTATAAAACAACTACAAAGGACTGGACAATTGTTTCAGATGGTACATACGAAAATGTGAAAATGTTTGAAGTGTATTATTCTTCAGATATTGAAACGAATTCAGCCTTTACGATTTCCAACAATGCAGGAAAACTGATTCAGGGCAGTCAGTCAATTGTAAATGTAGATGTTACCAACACGGCCAGTTCTACTTTTTATGGTAGTTTTCGTGTAAATCTGGCTAAACTGGATGGCAGCTGGGCGCAAAATATTCAAATTCTGAATGAAAACAACGGGTTGCCGTACAATTATCATTATACAAACGGAATAAATTTCACCGGAAATATTACCGTAGCCCCGGGAACCTATCTGATGGAAGTTGCCTACCAGAAATCCGGCACTTCCGGCTGGTACTATGCAGGTAGTTCCAACTTTGTGAATCCTGTATATGTTATTGTAGAAGCAGCCACATTGCTGGCTGATGGTTACGAAAACAACAATACGCAGTCACAGGCATTTACTTTACCAGTAAGTTTTTCAGGAAATACGGCTAACCGTTCTACAACCGGTTCCACGCTCCACATAGGTACGGATATCGATTTTTACAAGGTAGTTTTGCCACAGGGATACAAGTACACGCTTACGCCCCGTTTGCACGACGAATACAGCAGTGCCAATGGGCAGACTTACAGCGTGGATGCTCTTTTCTCATACTCCACCAATGGCACCACTTATTCCGAAACCTACGACGATGTGATGTACAATGCGATAACAGTGAACAATGGTGGCACTATCTATTTTAAGGTAGCTCCTTATTTTTCAGGAAGTACCGGCACCTATTTGTTAGATCTGACGATTCTCCGACAGCCAGCCACTTCACTCGATAATATAGCCGGTAATCATTCCATTTCCATTTATCCAAATCCTGCAAGCGAAATCGTAATTGTAGATTTGCAGCATTTTGCTTACGAAGTTAAGAATATAAAACTGTGCGATTTGCAGGGTAGGGAAGTAATCATTGCTTCAGAAAGTTGTATTAATGAAAAGGTAAGCCTTCCGTTGAACAATGTGGTTGATGGGGTATATTATAT
>JANJXE010000477.1 GCA_024709185.1 Paludibacter sp. | reverse complement strand
GGCGGAAGCCAAAAATACGGCTATTGATGGTTTTTACAATTTGAAATCGGATAGCCTGGAGCTGACGAATCTCCTGAAAGTATCGCCCATTCCCCAATTGGAGAAAGACAAAGCACAGGAACTCAAAGTGCTGTTGCTGCGATGGCTGAAAAAAGTGAATTCACCCTATTATTACAGTGTAAAATCAAGGCCCCTGGGTCGGTTAAACGCTAACTACACCCTGTATCAAAACGATATAGCTAAGATAAAAATCCCGGGAATTACCAATCTAAGCGGTTTGCCATCCGGTGTTTCATATACGATATTGACCAACGACACACTTCAGCTGACCACTTCAGCAAGCACTGCAAGTATGTTTAGTGTTAATGCAACGATCAACGGAGGCATTTCACTTGTTCGCTTCGAGGTGCTACCAGCACTGGAAATGTTTTCGTCAATTCCGGCAAACAATGAGCTATCTCAAAACAATTTAACTTTCTCTGTCGATTCAGGTACGTTAAATGTCAATCTGGGTACAGACCATTTTGTAAATTCATCGGCTCAACTTTACAATTTGGAAGGTAAGTTGATTGTTGAGAAGGAATTTCAGAGCAACTTGCTTGCAATTACTAGCTCTGAATTGCCAAAAGGCTATTTTTTACTGCGAATCAATAAAAATCAACAATCTTTTACTCGTAAAGTATTTATTCATTGATGCATACAGTAGCAAAAACACTTTTTGTTTTTAGTACTGTATTTCGCTGTGCTCATCCATAGGTTGAAAAGCATGGCCGAAAGAATTTGTGTTTTATGCCTTTTTTGATAAAAAGTCAGATAATATTTTCTATATTTGCGGGTGTAATCCTTAAGTTTAATATGGCTATTTACTTCAGATGCTCAATATTGTTAATCCTCTTTGTTTTTGCTTTGAATGTTCGTTCAGAAGTAACTTACAATAGCGGCTTGTATTTTCGTTCGTTTGAGGTGGACCAGGATAAACGAACCGGATTGAATCTGACTCCCGAAAGTAAAATTCTGACTCCGGGTGGCTTCACGCTAACCTTCGATATTCAACTCCACCGACTGGCCAATAATTTCGGTTATGTATTCCGACTTATCGGTAACGATAGTATTAATGTTGATCTGGTTGCAGATATTACCTCAACTGATTTTTTATTTTCTCTTGTTGCCGGTACGAAATCGCTGATGAAAGTACGTCAGCAGGAAGTAGAAAATTTCAGCGAAAATAAGTGGATGACAATTACGCTGGTGTATGACCAAAGAAATGATAACATCAGTCTGTTAGTTAATAAGTTAGAGAAAAAGGCCAAAATGAGCACATCGAAATTGCTCAACATCAATTTATTTTTTGGCTTAAATGCTCATTCCACCTTTGCCACTACCGATGTCCCTCCGATGACCATTCGAAACATTCGGCTCTATGGTGACAACCAGGAACTTAAACGTCACTGGAAACTTGAAAAACACCTTCAGGACCGACTCTATGATGAAGTCTTACGAAAAAAAGCAATTGCCATCAATCCGGTTTGGGAAATTGATAAACACGTAAAATGGCAGCGTGTGACGCAGGTAATACTCCCTTATGAATTACCTCAAATTGCCTTTGACAGTGATAAAAGCCGCATGTTTATTGCTAAAGCCAATGTAGTTTACAGTTACGATTTCATTCACATGAAGACGGATTCACTTGTTGCGCGTCAGGGAGAAATGTACAATTGTCGATCCAACCAACTCATTTACGATTCGAAACACAACCGTCTGGTTTCCTATTCTTTCGACAATCATATGTTGGCTGTGTTTGATTTCAGAAAGCTGGAATGGAACAATGATAATACACAGCGAATAACTCCTCAGTTCTGGCATCACAGTAAATATTACGATCCGAATGACTCCACTTTGTTGACCTTTGGTGGCTATGGTTACCATAAATATAAATCGGATGTTATGCGCTATTCGGTGGGCAATGAAGAATGGAAGCAGCACGACTTATCGGCAGTAATCAGTCCACGATATTTAGGTAGTTTAGGGTATCTTGGTGATAATCAGTTGTTATATTTTGGTGGGTACGGGAGTAAAACGGGTAATCAGGATGAGTTTCCACACAACTATTACGATCTGTATAAAATAAATACCAAAACCCTGGAAGTAAAAAAACAATGGGAAATGACTCCTCCCGCCGAACATTTTACCAACAGTAATTCATTGGTCGTGAACAAGGAAAAGAATACCTTTTACAATTTGGCCTATTCAAATACACGGTATTCTACCAGCATCAAACTGAAAGAATATTCAATTGAGAAGCCCGAATTTAAACTTGTTGGCGATACTATACCGTTTAAGTTTAAAGATATTGAATCGTACTGTGATTTGTTTTACAGTTCGGCTACTTCAGAACTGATTGCAGTGACTTCAGTTTCCAAAAACAATCGTTCGGAAGTGACAATTTATTC
>JANJXE010000397.1 GCA_024709185.1 Paludibacter sp. | reverse complement strand
ATGGAACCTTGCTTCATGATGCTCAATTGTGTCTCAAGCAATAAATCAATTGTAGCATCTAACAGTGGGTGTCCGGGACACACAAATGAGGCCAAAGGTTTGGATTGAACCGAAATAAGTTCTTTGTGAAATGTGATTCGTTCGTAGCTTTTAAGGATGGGCTCTCTTGTGCCAATTAACCTGTCTCTGTTTCGAATTGCTGAAGGTACAAAGATGACCTGATATCTGCCTTTTTCTTTTTCAGTAATTGAGCCACCAAGTGACTTAAAAGCAGTTAAAAAGAAGTCAGCAATAAAGTGAGGTTGTAATTTCCTGGTAGCTGCTCTGTCCATCTCTTCTCTGATTACCTGTACATTGGATTTTGTAAGTGTAATCGTATGAAGTGCCCTTTCATTCAATAGTTTTTCAAGTTTGACGTGATCCAGTGCTTCGTCTAAAACCCTATTTAGATATACCTTTCTTTCAGGATCATTACCATATCGGATGGCTTCAATAATCAATTCTCTAAGACTTTTATTTTCAAAAGTCATTTCACCTAACACGTCGAAAACCTGCCCACCGAGAGCTTCCCGTTCAATTTCAAGTTTTTCAAATAATCGTTGCCAAACTTCACCCTCACGTGTTTGATGAGCTATGATATTCCAGAGTCGACAGACTTCAGTCTGGCCAATTCTGTGGATACGACCAAAACGTTGTTCAAGACGGTTCGGATTCCATGGTAAGTCATAGTTCACCATCAGGTGTGCACGTTGTAGATTGATACCTTCTCCAGCTGCATCAGTTGCAATAAGTACTGAAACATTAACATCCTGCGTAAATTGTTCCTGAGATTTTTTGCGATCCTCACGACTCATACCGCCCTGAATTGTTACAACAGTCTCCTGATTTCCTAACAGTGTTCTGATCTTGATTGCAAGGTAATTCAGCGTATCCCTGTGTTCAGTAAATATTACCAATTTTCTTCTGTTGCCTGATGCATCAAACATCCATTCATTCTCAGTTAGAATATTGGATAGTTGTTCCCATTTTTTATCTGTACCCGACATCTTAACAGCCAATGCTAACTCTTCAAGTAACCTTAGAGTGTTGATTTCGGCTTCAAGTTCCTGAATTGTCCGGGCAGTTGTAGCTCGATCCACAAACTCATTTTGAAGCTGTTCTTGTTCTTCAGACTCAATGTCATCTACAAATTCCTCAATATCTTCATCATCAAAATCATGGAGTTGTTCGGTGCTGAGTACTACCCGATGAAACATTTTTTCTTCCCGTAGCCTTGCGTTAAGACGATCCTTTCTCCGTTTTAGTGATTGGTATATAGCTTCTGGTGACGAAGCCAACCTGCGTTGCAAAATTGTTAGTGCAAATCCCACAGATCCACGTCTTCCTGATTCGAGTGCATCCGCTCTGTTGAATTGCTCTCTTACATAGTTGCTCACTTCCATATACAAGCGTTCCTCCTCTGGGGTAAGTTGATAAGGTACGGTTATCGCTATCCTTTCAGGGAACAATGGTTTTCCATCAAATTTTACCAATTGTTCTTTAAGTAATCTGCGCATAATGTCAGATACCTCTACAGTATGAACCCCATCACGGAATCTGCCTTCGAAACGGTCACCATCTATTAGTGCAAGAAATAGCTGAAAATCCTCTTCCTTGCCATTATGTGGTGTTGCAGTCATTAAAAGCAAATGCCTTGTTTGTTTAGAAAGTAATTGGCCTAATCTGTAACGTTTCGTGAATTTTACTTCACCACCAAAGAAGGAAGCTGACATTTTGTGAGCCTCATCCACAATCACTAAATCCCAGTCGGTTATCTTTAACTTCTCCTGTAAATCCTCATCCCTGCTAAGCTTATCAAGACGTGCAATCACCATGTTTTCTTCCTGAAACCAATTTCCTGTTTTTGAGGTATTAGTTTTATCATTTGTCAGAATTTCAAAAGGCAATTGAAATTTTTGAAATAGCTCATCCTGCCATTGTTCTGCAAGCACTCCAGGACAAACAATAAGGCATCGTTTAACATCGCCACGGATAGCCAATTCTTTGATCAATAGTCCGGCCATTATAGTTTTACCTGACCCCGGGTCATCTGCCAAGACATAACGCAAAGGTTGTCTGGGTAGCATGTTGTCGTATACAGCTGTAATCTGATGGGGCAATGGCTCTATCATCGAAGTATGAATTGCCATCATTGGATCGAAAACATAAGCCAGTTTTATCCGGTATGCTTCTGACACTAACTTAAATTTATCAGAAGAAGCACTAAAGCTCCATGGAGCAGAAGAAGTAACAATTTCTAAGTTTACTTCATTATCCCGATAAAGGATTTCATTGTTTGGGTTGCCAAGACTGTCTTTAAAAGTAACTTCAATTACATCATCACCGTGCCATACAGCATCAATTACTTCAACGATTTGGTTGGGGATAATTCCTTTGAGATATTTACCTTTAACAATATCTTCTAGTGTACTCATATTTTGTTTTAACTCCTTGAATTATAATTAAGGGGTGTGAAATATGAAATAGTAATTATGTTTACACGACACCGCAGGTAAGTTCCTTTACAAAGTTGAAATTTTACTGTTTAAGTACACCAACGACTAAAGTGTCAATGTTTGCAAAAATAAACATTTATTTTGTGGTAGTGAATTAATAAAAAATGTTGTAAAGCACATTTTGATTTTTTCCCTTGAAACTTCAATTGAGATTTTGGTTTTAATAAAGCCCGTCAGTTGAATAAACGATTCGACTGAATTGAAAATTATATATCCGTTAACAAAGGAAAGCTTCCGGTGCTTTTCATAATCATCAGTACAATGTTCCTAATTCTGGTGAATATATTTTTAATAGTAAGCAATCTCACAACTATTGTTG
>JANJXE010000543.1 GCA_024709185.1 Paludibacter sp. | reverse complement strand
TAGGTAATGTCGAGTGTACCATGGCTCTGGTAACGGCCAAAACGATTCTCGCCACTGTAAATCTCCGCTCCCCAGAATTTAGTAGTGGGTGACCGCATAGTGGCAACCCAGTTTCCGCGACGATAAATGGCAGCGGGACTGTAATTAAACTGATGGAAGCCATCGTAATTGATTGGTGATACAGCGTATTTATCAGTATCGAAGAAAAAGTTATAGGCAGCAGCAAGTTCTGAATCAATGGATGTTCCAAGTATAGTACCTCCTGCAACAATCAATTGTTCCATGAGCGCTCGGGAGAAAAACACCTGAATACCGGGACCAAACGGATTTCTTCCTGAAAAGGTATTGGAAGTGTGACGGGTATTGTTAAGGTCCTTTGTAGCCATACTGTACTTGGTAATCACAGCCTTTCTGAACCGCTGATAGGCATCGGCCGACAATTTGTAGCTCGTACCTGCAAGTGCAATGATAGCTTCAGCCCAGGTTTGATACGAGTACATATAGTTATTATAATGCGTACCATGATGAAATCCGGTCCCGTCGGGTTTCAGAATATCATTTCCTCCTGGAGTATATTCGGTGTTACGGTTCATAAAACGTTGAACAGCTTTGAGTTCTCTCACTGCCCGTGCTTCATCTTCTTCCTGAGATGCAATGGTAATCATATACGGAAGATAGAGATATATCACATCGGAATTTAAATTCGCAAGATAGGTAGATTCAGGCTCATAGACCATACCGTAATACGACAGCCAGCGGGCCAGTTTAAGCACTTCGGCTCGTTGTTCGGAGGTACAGGCTGGCAGGATATTCAGTATGCGCGACGGGATATTTCGTGAAGCAGTGTAATCGTTAGATTTTATGATGAAGTTTGCTCCTTCGGCAAATCCCTGTTGCAGCAAGTGATCGAGGTAATTCCGGAAAATGATGAGGGTAGCTTCATCTTTCAAACCTTCAGCAGCCAACACTTCGAGTCGCACCACATGATCGGTTACCACTGAGGAAGTAAGAGCAGTTGCTGATGTGTTGATGACCACACCGCTTACCGTACCATCTTGCTGCCGGTTAATATTCAGTGCTGACACATAGTTTTTTGCACTCACAAGATTCGCAAAGGTACCTGCCGTGGGCATGGGTTGATAAGCAGCTTTCACTAACTGCAGATCAGCAATTTCCTTTGAAGTCGGAGTTGTTAAAGGGAGGTCGGTCGGATTTGCAAACAATTTTAACTGATCGTTGTTGCTGGTAAAAAACTGATGATCGAGAATCCACTGACTACCAATAATCCGCGTTGATGGAGTAGTCTGATTGAGACGCACTTCATCAAAATACAGCGTGCGGGTAGCAGTTGCATTTGTTGGCTTGAGTGTCATTCTTACCGATGTTACAGTGAATGAGACATTGGAAACATACTCGTTGTATGCTCTGTTAAATTCTCTCCAGCCTTTGTAATTGAGCAGAAAATTGGCTGTGCGACGAACCACACTTTGTGCAAAAAATTCCACTGTCAGTGTGTCGTTTGAAATCTCCGGTGTGTATATATTTAAAAATGCTGAATTACCTGATGAAGCTGTAAAGGAAGGAGTTGTAATCTGCAAAGTTGATTTTCCGGATGTTGTCCAGCTTAAACTCCGGGTACCTTCTTTAAAGTAAATGGATGAAACCGATAACGAACCTTGCGACGCTGTCCATTCAGCAGGAACCGACTCCGTTTCGAAAAGGTAAGTCTGTGCACTGATTGGCATTAGGAAGCTTAACAATAAAACTGATAGGATGGTACTATTTAAAAGGAATTTTTGCATCTTAAATGAGGTATTTGTATTTCAACTTTACTGCATCGGGCAGTGTAGCTACAAGTATGTAGGCCTGTGGTTGAAGATAAAAGTTTTTGTATTCGGAAAAAAAGCTCTGCTGATCCACTAACTGACCGTTGATATGATACACCGATACATCAGTGGTTGCTCCCAGAACTGTCAGTCCACGGCTGTGCCGCTGCAACTGCAACCGTCCCTTCGCTGCCTCCAGCGAAGTCGACACTTGTTGCAGTTCAAACTCTATGGGTGTGCCTAACTCGCTGTCAACTGTTACGGTGGTGTGCGAAGCGTCTGATTCCACCCTCACCTTCTCCTGAGGCGCCAAAAGTGTCCACTGACCCTTCAGCTCCAGTTTCTTTTGCACTTTCTGACCCGGCAGATAGGTCGGTTCACTGTTTTTGGTCTTCTCCTGTAAATAAAGTGAAGGATCACACACACTGATAGTTAATCTGTTTTCGGTTTGCTGAAACATCACTATGGTTTCGGCATCTACCCGTTGCAACAGTCCTTCCGAAGGCGTCGTTTCGTTAAAACACACCCATGCCTGAACACCCGAAACTGAATCGAGCACCGCGTGAGCCGAAGCATCGGCCTGCAAAACCCTGTACCCTGGAGCATAGGTTGCA
>JANJXE010000371.1 GCA_024709185.1 Paludibacter sp. | reverse complement strand
AAGGTAATTGCTGCCAAAGGCCGAATGGGTAGTGTGACAGCTGATGCTACTCACTTTGTTCATTGTTCAGGGAAAATAAATTTAACGAATTGTGTGTTTGAAAGCATGATGGATGATGCGACCAATATACATGGAGTTTATATGCGAATCCAGGAAATTATTTCACCTACTGAGATCTTGGTAAAGAGAATGCATTATATGCAGTTTGGATTTGACATTTTTAAACCTAAATCAAATATTGAAATTGTAAATTCAAGAAGTTTGAATACTAAAGCAGAATATGTTGTAAAAGATGTGGAGCGGTACAATAAAGAATATATTCGTTTGGTTCTGACCAAACCGATAAGCAACGAAATTAAAGTAGGAGATGCTGTTGCAAGTATTGACTTTAATCCGGAAGTTCTGATGGCCAATTGTGTGGTGCAAAAAAACAGGGGAAGATGTATGTTGTTAGGATCACGTGGTAAAACCATTATTGAAAACAATTACTTTCGTTCGCATGCTGCAACCATTACCCTTGAAGGTGATGCACGTTTTTGGTACGAACAGGCAGGTGTTCGTGACTTAACAATTCGAAATAATACCTTTGATAATTGCAATTATAGTTTTATGTTTGGTGTTGGAATTTTATTTACAGGATCGGGAATTGAAGATGACGAAAAACCAAACAGTAAGTACAATAGAAATATAGTTTTCGAAAACAATTCTATCAATGCTGTTGGTCCAAATGTGTTAAATTTATATTCAGTTGATAATGTACTTTACAGAAATAATAAATTTTCAAAATCCAATAACCCGGAGTATAAAATATCACCCGAACTACAAAAGTATTTTGAAACTACAAATCTTGGTAAGTTTAAGATTGAACATTCCACCAATGTAAAAATTGAGGATTAATAAACATGAAAAGAATTCTTCTGCTATCCTTTGTAATAATAAGGTGTTCTTTGTTGGTATTTCCATACCAAACAGATTCTGCAATCAGTAATTTCTTAATGTGGATTAATGATGCTTCTGCACCCGTCGACACCTACGTAGGTTTTCGCGGTACATTTAATCTGCAAGAGGCAACTGAGGTTGATATCCGTATGTCGGGCGCATCTACCTATACGGTTTGGATTGATGGTGTGGAATATCTACAGGGTCCTGATCGTTATCATCCTAATTATCCTGAATACCAGAAAAGACGGCTGAAATTGGAGAAAGGGACTCATGTGGTCGCTGTACAGGTGCATAATGCAGGTATTGAAGTTAGATATCATAAGGATATAAAACCGTTTTTATATTTTAAAATTTATGATACCCAACGTGAAGTTCCTGTCAACTGGAAAGCTGATTATTTAACCGGTTATATTTCAAGTGGACGCAGAATTAATGGTAATCTGGGTTGGATAGAATGGTGTGATTTAAATTTAGTGCAAAGGGATTGGCATCAACCAGGCTACGACGACAGTAAGTGGCAACCGGTTGTTTTGGTGAAAAGAGAGTTGGGGCAGTTTAGTGCGTCCCGGTTAGATGCTGTTAAAAATATCACTATAAAACCAGACTTAGTTGCTCAGGGCGAATTAGCAGAAATATACGGAGTTTTCAATGATTTGCCGGGGTCTACCTTTTATACCCGTGATCTGGATAGTCGAAATTATCCGGCTGAAGGTGTTTGGTACAGGTTCGATCTTGGTAAAGTAATGCTTTCACGAGCAAAACTTAAAGTGGATGTTCCCCAAGGTACTATAATTGAAATTGGACATAGTGAATACCTTTTAAATGGAAGAGTTTCTCCATGGATTGCCAATTCTGGTAGCGATACCTACAACTTACACCGTTTCTTTGCGCGTGGTGGTGTTCAGGAAATATGTCCCGTAATTCCACTCGGTGGTCGTTTTGTAGAGGTACATATTAAAGCTCCGGGTTCAAAAGTGCGATTGCTCGACTATTCATTCATTCAACGAGCGTACTGGAATTCACAACAGGGTTCGTTTGCAAGTAGCGATACTTTACTTAACACAATATGGCAGGTTGGCGTCGAAACAGTTCATTCCTGTTCCGATGACGCACTTACAGATAATCCAACACGTGAAAGGGGACAATGGGTTGGGGATTACATACCTACAGGAATGCGTATTGTAAATGCAGCTTATCGCGACAATTCCCTGATCCGAAGAGCGTTGGTACAGGCCGCTCAATCAGCATTTGAAGATGGAATGATTCAGGCTCAAAGTCCCGGACATGCAAGTTATATTCCGTCATTTAGTATGACCTGGACACTGGGTTGTCTCGATTTTTGGAAAATGACCGGAGATAAAAGTATTTTAAATGAATTGCATACTTTTGCAAGAAGGAATATGGATTCATTTGAACAATTCTGGACAGAAGATGGTCTTATAACACCGTACTGGAATTTTATTGACTGGGGCTATGCACCGAATACAGGTCCTTCTGACATGGCGTTGAATATTTTCTACCTGGAGGGTTTAAGAGCTATGTCGAAATGGGAGCTCGCTCTCAACGATAAGGTTATGTCTGAAAAGTACAGTAATAAAGCTAATCAGGTAGAGCAGACGATTGCAAAGTACCTTAACAAATACAGGAGTTCAAAAGGTTATGAGTATGATTCTATTGGTTATAATCGCACTGTTTTAGCATTGCATGCCGGATTATTCTCAAAAGAACATATTCGTCCGGCAATAGAAGCAATAAAAAAGCATATCTTAAATTGTTTTCCAAACAACCCTGAGGCACCTCGATTGCGCACCAGTAATCCTGATTTTTCAAGTAATCAGTTAATAACACCCTATTTTGCAGGATTTGCTTTCCCATTGTTTTTTGAGAATGGTGAAGAGCAGTTTGCCATCGATCAATTCAAGTCCTGTTGGGGCTGGGGGCTCAATCAGGGATTAACCACCTGGATGGAAGTTTTTGACCTTCGCTGGTCGCACAGTCATTACTGGTCGGGTACTCCAACATGGCTTTTAACGTACTATGCTTTAGGATTACAACCGGTTTTCAATGAAAAAGTGAACCGATTTGTTCTGAGTCTCAAACCTGGCAAACTTGAACATGCTGAAGGTAAATTTCCTCTGCCCAGTGGAAATGTTGTGGAGGTGAAATGGATAAAAGCAGGTGCAAGGATTGATTATGAAATTAATACAAAAGAACCTATTGAATTACAAGTAAATCAGTCAGGAAAAACGAAAATTATTAGAATCAATAAATCGCGAAAAGTTCAATTATTTTAATTGATTTATATTACCCAGAATGTTACAATAATCATATCATGAAAACTCATTTTTTCTTTTTTGTTGTGTTATTTCATCTTTCTGTTTTATACGCCTACTCGGCAGAGGGTGACCGGGTCAATCTCGATAGTCCTGAAGGAATGAAGAAAGGTACTATTTTTTTTGCACCGGAAACGGATCTCAGTTATCATAACACCGCTGCAGTGAGTTCTCAGATTTACGGAGCAGAAATATACACCACCTGGGGAAATATTGAGAAATCTGAAGGGGTGTATGATTGGTCCTATATTGACAATTTTATTTCAAAGTATAAACTATCCGGGAAGAAGGTGGCTTTGCGTATTGCAACTGCTAACTTTTCTATTAACGATTCACCAGAATATTTATATACCAGGTATAATATTCGAAGAATTGTTTCGGGTTATTGGGATAACTTTGAAAAGGGTGATAAAGGGTATTTAATACATGGTACAAAAACTACTAATTCAATAAATGGCTCTTATTCAGTTCATATGTCCTCATCTACACGTCAGACCATTATTGAGTCGGGTTCATCTCATGTGTACGATATCTGGAATGGTATTACAAATCCAACGTTTAATCCCACACAACCTGTACATAAATTCAGATCACCAGGTTTTTGCCTGCAGTTTGATTTTAAAGCAAATTCAGGTACCACCTTCTATGCAAAGGCATATTCGAGAAGTACTCCAAAGGCCGCAGCTGATTCTGTATACTGGACAGTTCTCGCTGGTGAGAGTGGTTCAAAAACATTTCAGTTTTATCCGAAAAATTTCAAAACTGATTATAAAATTGAAATTGGAATTGTAACCGGGAACCTAACCATCGACAATGTGAATGTATGTGATATGAAAACTGCTTACTACGTTGGTACTCTATGTTTTCCAAATTATTTTGATCCGAAATTCAAAGAACGTTACGAAGTATTTGTACAGGCTTTAGCTAACCGCTATAAGGATGAAACCACACTGAATTCAATATGTATCGGTGGTTATGGACGATGGGAAGAAATAACGCTTAGCGACGATGTTGAGCCTTATCGTTTTGAAGATCAATGGACTACTTTTGGTTTCTCAAATCAGAATTATATTGATCATATTAAATGGTGTATCCAATTGTATAAAAAACACTTTACAACTAAACGTCTTTATATGGGAGCTGTGGGATGGAATACTGATCCCTATCGCGATCAGGTAATGATTGACTGGAAAATTGGGGGGTATGCTGCCAAGCAGGGTATTGGCATTAAGTATAACGGTTGGCAGGCCATGTGTGGTGACTGGGGATCACCGGCTGTGGGTTTCTTTTATTTGGCAAACCGTTATAAATTCGACAAATCGGTGTGGACTATGTTTGAGGAGGGTGGACAAATTAACAATACTGGTCTTACAGAAATCATGGGACATCCAATCAGTTTGCTGAATCGTGCATCTATTGACGGTATAGATTACAACTGGATGTATCAGAATGATTTACAGGAATTGTATATCAATCGGTATTTTCAGTATGCTAATCAGACTGCCGGAAGTGGTTTATTTACCAAAATGTACAACCTATTCGGAACACATCCCTATTATTCTCCTAAATCAAATACGTTGAGTAATTTAAAGAATATCTGGATGGGTGTTTTTCAAAACGATTTAAATACAGGAACAAAGTGGACATACTCAACAATTGATGGGGTAAAGGTCGTACAAACTAATCCAGGTAATAACAGAATTACTTTTAGTATTGATGACCGACAAAAATATAATGGGATGTATGGAGCAAAACTTAACCTGGAATATTTAGATCGGGGAACTGATGAATTCAGCATATATGGAAATTTGCCTAATGGCCTGACAGAATTAAAAAGAATTAGAAAAACAAACACAGGTCAATGGAAAACGGTTGAAGTACTGGATAATGGCTGGACTATAAAGGAAGGACAAAAGGGTATGGATATGCTGAATGAACTCGAAATTGACGATCGGAATGATGGTGTGGAAACTTTCAGAATGTTAGAGATTGAATATGTTCCTGCTCTTGAGTGGCAGGAAAGAATTATACAATCCAACTCACTGGTAAGTGGAAAATCGGCTTCTTTGAGTAGCAATGTTACTGTAAATATTACCAATATGTTCAAAGTGGGTGTGAGTGGTATTGCTTTAAATATCAGTTCTGCAAGTTCTGAATATGTTAATGTCGTAGCAGATGTGTCAGCACTAATAAATGGGAATTATATATCAATAGGGAAAAAGGAATACTATATGCCTGATACTGAAGATTGGTTTTACATTCCAATGGCTAAACACCCGCTTGCCGATGCTTACCGGATTTTACTGCGTTCTAATCAGGGTAATGCGACTGTTCAGTTGGGTGCTGATAATTCAGCGGCATACAGACTTTACAGTTTTGAATCAGAGGCAGGACAACGAATCGAAGGAAATGATGACTTCCAGATAGAGGCTTTGAAGCCATTTGCACAACTACAGATTTCAGGATTTGTTAACACAACATTGGTACTAAAAAAGAAAATGCTTTCCGGCAATTTTGTTCAGGTTGCTAGTGTGTATGTCAATGCCACCGGAAAAGGCTTTGTAGAGCCGCAAACTGCAGGTTTATACAATATTACTACTGAAAATGGTCAACCGGTTGAAGCTATACCTGATTATCTTAAACGCCTGTCAGTACCTACAGCTCCCATTAGAGATGTAAGGGGGACATTGGTGAAATCATTAAAGGGAGCAGATGCATTACGAGTGGTATCTGGTTTAAAAAATATCACCAATGGATCTGATGGGTTTAAAGCATTATTGTCGGATAAAAATCCGATGATTACCACAACAACAGCACTCAATCTTACAAGTGAGGATGCTACTGTTTTTAAATTTGTCATCAAAAATGAAACAGGTGCTTCATTGTCTAAAATTTACTGGAAAACAGCGACTAACGATTATTCAGAAGAGAATTCCATGATCATGCCAATTGTCCCCAATGATACAGAGTTCAGGGAATATTCTTATCCGATGATTTTTGAAGCAGGGTGGACCGGAATAATTGAAGGAATTCGTTTTGTGCCTGTATTCGGCAATACCACAACAGGCAAAATTGCGATTCATTCTCTGGAGCTGCGAAAAGGAACCAATCTAAGTAGTACTATTTCTGATACACTGAACATCACTTCAACTGATTTTCAAATCAACCCTCCAATGGAAATAGTTACCTTTCAATTAAACGAAGGAGCATCATTTACTGAGAAAAATGAAGTGAAAATTTCGAGTACTGTGGTGAACGGCATTCCAACACATTATAAAATCAGTGAAACCAGTCGTTTTGAAAATGCACTATGGAAAGAATATGCTAATTCATTAAGTTATTATTTTTCAGACAGTTTTGGGACTAAAACAGTTTTTTTTAAAGTAAAGGATGATTACAGTGAAAGTCCGGCAGTAAGTGCTTCAATTATTTATAAAACACCTACCGAAAAACTAGATGCTTCGTTACGCACTCACATCAGTGCTTTCCCAAATCCGGTTCAGTCGTATGTGAAATTTGATTGTACCGAAAATGAAAATGAACGTTTCGAAGTTTCAGTGATAACTCTTTCCGGAACAATATGTAAACAATCTGTAGAAACCGGTAATTTTAACTTAGATGTAAGTGATTGTCCAAAGGGAGTTTTATTAGTTAGAATAGCTAATGAAAGAGGCGTATCACAAAAAATAATTCTTAAAAACTAACTTGCAATGTCACATTCAATCAGAAAACAGCTCCTGTATTTTTTACTCCTGTCTATCAGTATAATAACTGTAGCTAATGACTTGGAAAAAGATTTCAGGAATCCTCCGGAATCCACTAAGCCCTGGGTATATTGGTACTGGATAAGTAGTCATATTACGAAAGAAGGAATCACTAAAGATCTTGAAGCGATGCGTGAGGCAGGCATTGGAGAAGCATTTATTTCAAATGTAAATGATGAATCGGTTAAACCGGGTGATGTGCCTGTTTTAAGTGAAAAGTGGTGGAGTTGCATGGAACATGCTATCCGAGAAGGCGGCAGAATTGGAGTGAAAATCGGGATGTTTAATTGTCCGGGATGGTCAATGTCGGGTGGACCCTGGATAACAGCGGATAAAACAATGCGTTATCTGGTATCTACCGAAGCTCATATCCGGGGGGGCGAAAAAGTGACATTACAATTTGATGCTCCCGGTGCAAATTTCCAACAAGTAGTAGTACAGGCATTTCCAACACCAAGCAATGAAAAACATAGTGTGAATCCCTCGATCAGAAAAATCTCCTCCAATTCTCAGGAATCAGGTGTGGAAATGATGTTCGACGGTAAAAAAAATACCTACTACTCATTTAAATCTTATCCTGTAACAATTGGTATTTCTTTGTCAAAAATTGAAGAGGTACGGAGTATTAAGTTGTTTCCGGCTGAAGTTCCAATGAATGCTTATTACGAATTGCAATACCTTGACCATCATAATTATTGGCGCACCATCTGCAGGAATAAGATTGACCGGCAAATAATACAATATATGGCAGGCCCAATGACATTTGGAGCCATTTCGGAATCGTTTGAAGCAATCAAATCCAACGATTTTCGTATCATCTTTACTGACGGAGGGCCTCTTTTGCCCTGGATAAAGTTAACCGATAACAAGGCCCTGGGCTGTATTTCAGAAATTGAATTAAGTGGAAAAGCTATTGTGCCAAATTACAATGAGAAACAACTTGCAAAACTTGCTCCGACTCCTTTTATAAGTTGGGATACATATATGTGGCCAACATCAGTTGAACCTGAATCCAGTGAGTTGAAAATTGATGTGTCAAAAGTTATTAATATTACCGATAAGGTTGATGGATCCGGAGTTTTGACGTGGAATGCACCTTCTGGCGACTGGACAATTGTACGCACCGGTATGATGCCGACAGGGGCCGTTAATCATCCTGTGCCTAAAAATGCTGAAGGATTTGAAGTGGATAAAATGAATAAGGCACACACCAGGTTTCACTTCGATAATTTTGCAGGGAAAATTCTGGAACGTATGCCGGCAAAAGATCGTAAGGCCCTTCGTCATGTGGTGATGGATAGTTATGAACAGGGTCCGCAAAACTGGACAGACGATATGGCTGAGCGATTCAAAAAAGCATACGGATATGATCCGCTCCCTTGGTTACCTGTACTTACGGGTCGGGTTGTTGATTCAGCAGATAAATC
>JANJXE010000334.1 GCA_024709185.1 Paludibacter sp. | reverse complement strand
TCTCAATCTTATTGGCGCCTTTATCGACTCTGAAACCATAACGGTTCAGCTTCTCGCCTAACTGAGTCATCTTTTCAGTTACAATTGGTTTTATGATAATTCCCATTCGTATGTCTCCTTATGCTTTAAAAATTTGTTCTATTGCGGATACAGCTTCCTCTGTAATAACAAGAGTTTTTGCATTAAGCACTTTGTAAGTGTTTAATTCAGAAACTGTTACGACATCTACTTTCGGTAAATTTCGAGCCGACAAATATACGTTTTTATTTCCGGATGCTAAAATAATTAGTGGTTTTTTATCTGCAACCTTCAAATTTTGTGTCAGAGCGATCATGTCCTTTGTTTTAGGAGCCGCGAAATCAATCTGATCAACCACGGTAATCAGGCTTTCCTGAGCTTTGTAACTAAGGGCCGATTTACGGGCCAGCTGTTTCAGCTTTTTGTTCAGTTTGAAACTGTAATCGCGGGGTACCGGACCAAAAATACGTCCACCACCTACACGTACCGGCGATTTGATATCTCCGGGACGGGCACCGCCACCACCTTTCTGACGACCCAGCTTACGGGTTGAACCAGCTACTTCACTACGACCTTTGGTCTTGTGAGTTCCCTGACGCTGATTGGCCAAATACTGCTTTACATCGAGATAAATAGCATGGTCGTTTGGCTCAATACCGAAAACGGTGTCGTTCAACACAATCTTTCTTCCGGTGTCTTCTCCTTTAATATTTACTACACTTACTTCCATGATTATTTATTGATGATTACGATTGAACCTTTAGCACCCGGTACCGATCCCTTCACCAGAAGAAGATTGTGCTCGGGAATTACTTTTAATACCTGCAGGTTTTGAATGGTCACCTGATCACCTCCGGTACGACCTGCCATACGCATTCCTTTGAATACCCGTGATGGATACGATGAAGCACCTACCGAACCCGGAGCACGCAAACGGTTGTGCTGCCCGTGTGTAGCCTGGCCTACCCCACCAAATCCGTGACGTTTTACAACGCCCTGGTGTCCTTTACCTTTTGAAGTACCGATAACATCAATGAATGTATCAGCTTCAAACATTTCCACGGTGATTGTATCACCCAACTTGAATTCCTGTTCGAATTCCTTGAACTCGGCCAAGTGTCGCTGAGGAGCTACTCCGGCTGCTTTAAAATGACCGGCTTCGGGCTTCGTGGTGTGTTTTTCCTTCTTTTCCTGAAAACCCACCTGAACAGCTTCGTAACCGTCTTTTTCGACAGTTTTAATCTGAGTAACCACACAAGGACCAGCTTCGATAACAGTGCACGGTACATTTTTACCGTCGGCACTGAAAACGGATGTCATTCCGATTTTTTTTCCTAATAATCCTGGCATTTCAATTAATTTTTATTATCACACTTTAATTTCTACTTCAACACCACTGGGCAACTCCAGCTTCATCAACGCATCTACAGTTTTTGCAGATGAATTGTGAATGTCGATCAGTCGCTTGTACGACGAAAGTTCAAATTGCTCACGCGATTTCTTGTTTACGAAAGTCGAACGGTTTACAGTAAAGATTCTCTTGTGTGTAGGAAGAGGAATCGGACCGCTTACATGTGCGCCTGTCGCTTTTACAGTCTTTACAATCTTTTCAGCCGATTTATCAACAAGGCTGTGATCGTAGGATTTTAATTTAATTCTGATTTTTTGACTCATGTCTTTTTTAAATGAATAATTTATGAATGTTCAGCACCCCGGTTAAGAGTCATTCGCTAACCGGGGTAACTGAGTTTTTTACAATAATTCTACGTGACCTTTCGCTTCGGTAACTACTGCCTTGGCAATTGCATTTGAAACTTCGGCGTAGTGCGAGAACTCCATCGAAGAAGTAGCACGTCCCGAGCTAATGGTACGAAGGGCAGTTACATAACCAAAGGTTTCTGCCAACGGTACCTTAGCCTTCACGATGCGGGCACCGGTGCGGCTCGATTCCATTCCTTCCACCTGACCGCGACGCTTGTTGAGGTCACCAATCACGTCTCCCATGTTCTCTTCCGGTGTTACTACTTCCATCTTCATAATAGGCTCTAACAATACCGGTTTTGCTTTGGCACAGGCATTCTTGAATGCAATAGAGGCACAAATTTCAAACGAAAGCTGGTCGGAGTCAACTGCGTGGAACGATCCATCAAGCACAGTTACTTTCAACTTATCCATCGGGAAACCGGCTAACACACCATTCTTAAGCGCATTCTGGAATCCTTTCTGGATAGATGGAATAAACTCTTTAGGGATATTACCACCTTTTACAACATCAACAAACTGCAAGCTGCCTTCGAAATCAGCATCGGCAGGTTCAACACGCACAATAATATCGGCAAACTTACCACGACCACCCGACTGCTTTTTGTAAACTTCGCGGATTTCAACTGCTTTAGTAATTGCTTCTTTGTACGAAACCTGTGGACGACCCTGGTTACATTCTACCTTGAACTCACGCTTCAGACGGTCGATAATAATTTCCAGGTGTAGCTCACCCATTCCGGAAATAATCGTCTGACCCGACTGTTCCTGAGTATGTACAGTGAAAGTGGGATCCTCTTCGGCCAGTTTCGAAAGACCCATACCCAATTTATCAAGGTCTTTCTGAGTTTTAGGCTCAATCGAAATCCCGATCACAGGTGCAGGGAAATCCATCGATTCGAGCGTGATAGGATGAGCTTCATCACACAAGGTATCTCCTGTACGAATATCCTTAAAACCTACTCCGGCTCCAATATCACCGGCATTGATTACATCAACGGGATTTTGTTTGTTCGAATGCATCTGGAAGATACGCGAAATACGTTCCTTTTTATCCGAACGTGAATTGTATACATACGAACCAGCTTCCAGTTTACCAGAGTATACACGGAAGAAGCACAAACGACCAACATATGGGTCGGTAGCAATCTTAAATGCAAGAGCAGTTAATGGTTCTTTGGCATCGGGATGACGAACAACTTCTTTTTCGGGATCACGTGGATCTGTACCTATAATCTCGGGTGTATCCAGCGGACTTGGAAGGTATGCACACACCGCGTCGAGCATGGTTTGTACACCTTTGTTTTTAAACGATGAACCACAAATCATCGGATTGATATCCATCGAGATAGTGGCTTTACGGATAGCACGTTTAATTTCTTCTTCAGTAATGGTCGAAGGATCATCGAAATATTTTTCCATTAACACATCGTCGTGTTCGGCAACAATTTCGAGCATCTTATCTCTCCACTCTTTTGCTTCTTCGAGCAGGTCAGCAGGAATTTCTTCAACAGAATACTGAGCACCCATGGTTTCATCGTGCCAAAGGATGGCTTTCATTTTCACCAGGTCGATTACTCCCTTAAATTTTTCTTCAGCTCCGATTGGAATCTGAATCGGACAGGGAGTTGCACCCAGTACTTCTTTGACCTGGCGTACCACTTCGTAGAAGTCGGCACCCGAGCGGTCCATTTTGTTCACGTAACCAATACGTGGAACATTGTATTTGTCGGCCTGACGCCAAACAGTTTCCGATTGCGGTTCCACACCACCAACGGCACAGAAAGCAGCAACGGCACCATCAAGAATACGCAGCGAACGCTCCACTTCCACAGTGAAGTCAACGTGTCCCGGAGTGTCAATCAGATTGATCTTATATTTATCATCCAGATAGGTCCACGAAGTAGTTGTCGCAGCTGAAGTAATTGTAATACCACGTTCCTGCTCCTGCTCCATCCAGTCCATCGTAGCTGCACCATCGTGCACTTCTCCGATTTTATGAGTCAGACCGGTGTAAAAGAGGATACGTTCCGAGGTCGTTGTTTTACCGGCATCAATGTGAGCCATGATACCGATGTTTCTGTTATAACTTAAGTCTCCTTTAGCCATCTAATTTAATTTCTTTTTTATATCTTAAAATTACGCTGCGTGATTAGAATCTGAAGTGAGCGAACGCACGGTTAGCTTCAGCCATACGGTGCATATCTTCCTTGCGTTTGAAGGCACCACCCTGGTTGTTAAAGGCGTCAACAATTTCGGCAGCCAGTTTATCAGCCATCGAACGACCCCCGCGTTTACGGGCATACAATATAAGATTCTTCATTGAAACTGATTCCTTCCTGTCGGGACGGATTTCGGTGGGAACCTGGAATGTAGCACCTCCTACACGGCGGGATTTAACCTCCACAAGAGGAGTAATATTTTCGAGGGCTTTTTTCCAGATATCGAGAGGGGCTTTTTCTTCATTCGGCAGCTTGTTTTTTACTACCTCCAGCGAAGAATAAAAAATGTCGAAGGCAGTTGATTTCTTGCCGTCGTACATAAGGTGGTTTACAAATTTTGTAACCATCGACTCATTGAAAACGGGATCCGGTAAAATGATCCGTTTTTTTGGTTTCGATTTTCTCATTTTAATTCAGTCTTTTGTTTTTTGGTTGCTTTTTAGTCTTACTTCAACAGGCTCCTCTGAGCCGTTTACTCAACCTTCATCTGCTACCTTTAAAACAAGTTGTTTAACTTTGTTTTTAATTCTCTTCAGAAAAAGAAGGTGTCAGAAGTTATTTCTTCTTACCTTTAGCCGGAGCTGCTGCTGGTTGTCCTGGTTTCGGACGTTTAGCACCATACTTCGAACGACGTTGCTTGCGACCGTTAACACCGGCTGTATCCAGTGTTCCGCGCACGATGTGATAACGTACCCCTGGGAGGTCTTTAACACGACCACCACGTACCATCACAATCGAGTGTTCCTGCAGGTTGTGTCCTTCGCCCGGAATGTATGCGTTCACTTCCTTCTGATTGGTCAAACGTACACGCGCTACTTTACGCATCGCAGAGTTTGGCTTCTTGGGAGTAGTGGTGTACACACGAACACAAACACCTCGCCTTTGTGGACATGAATCCAGCGCAGGAGACTTG
>JANJXE010000533.1 GCA_024709185.1 Paludibacter sp. | reverse complement strand
CGAAGCGATAATACCCGTTAAGGTCGGCTCTTATTACATCATATAGCTGATCTGCTAAATACAATTCCACTGTCCAATCGGGTTCAACAACATCCTCAACTATATAATCAGTAAATACATTTGGCATTTTATAATTTTCATTTGTTATTTGTATTCCTCTCAAATTGAAAAAGGGTCTTCTGAATCCTCTGCTACCTGTGTTTCTGATTGACATATTTTGTATGTTGCCTATCATAATTGACTGCAACCAATCTTCATTCACAAAATATCTCCATCTTACCCTGTCCTGATAATTCAAACTTGATGAGTATTGCCTACCAAAGAAATTGTATTGTAATTCTCCATTTAATAGCTCCAGGCCTACATTTCCAGAAAAATTGTAACTGCTGTAATTACTTGTTTGAGATGTTCCGAAATTATAATCAAGCACCCCACCATTTAATAATGTAAACGAGCTTGATGATAATAACGGGAAATTATAGTCCTGTTTTGTTTTTGCTGTAAAATTCTCCATTTGTTTGTTTGCACGAATGGATTTTAGAAATGGTAATTCATAATCTGATTGTACAATAATAGATAAACTATTGAAAATAGTCTTGAATTTCAGTTTAAATATATCAGCAAATAAATCTGTTTTGACAAAGATTTGCAAATCTGTAGCAAACCATGAGTCATCTTTGAGAGTTAGTTTAGAACCATTTATATCTTGAATCTCTTTTGTTGTGAAATCTATCGAAAATGAGCTGTCGGCGTTATTGATATAACCTTGATATTTACGTTGTTCGTTTACGTTGTAGTATATTTTGAAGAATGATAATACCTCATCGAATGGTACAAATACGGTATCATTTTGCATAAAAACCACAAACTCGGATGAGTATTTGTTATGTACTAATCCAAAGATTGCCTCTTCTCTTGGTTCTGCAGTAACCAAATGGTAACTTAACAAAACAATATAAGGCAGAAGTATAATATATCTGCCCATTTTTTTCATCATATACCATCTAAATCAACAGAGAATGTTTCTTTTACAGGCTTAATTGCTACTTTGAAATCGTCAGGAACGTCCTTGTGCTCGTTTGACATTGTAAGCTCGACGTTGTAACGACCATTCGAAAATAATTTCTTATCGAATCTGAAAGATCTTGTACCACTAAAATAGAACGGTGTTAAGTCCTTGCTTTGTGCCACAAGTTTACCCATAGAATCATATACTTTCATTTCAGTTGTACCCAAAAATGGAGCATTACCATCTTTATTTACATTCACTAAGAAATTGACCATGTTTGAATCTGAGAATGTTCCCATCGGCTTAACACTTATATCACAGTAAGTTTTGCCTTTGTCAACAATCAATGCAGAAATAAGTGTAAAATGTATGTCAATTTTTGCTGTAATTGATTCTGTATAGGTTGTATCAATTTCTTCAGGTGGATTTTTTGAAAGAACATGGATTCTTCCAAAATATGTACCATCAGGTACATTCCCCATATTACCTAACATGAACTTAACAACTTGTTCCTCATTTGCCTTGAGAAGTAATCTTTTAGGAAACATTCTGACAAAGGGTACAGCCGACCACTTAGCGCCGGGCAATGTGTCGCCGTAAACCAGAGAATAGTTGCCCAGAGAGTCATAATCAGGATATCCAAACTTTAGGTCAAGAATTA
>JANJXE010000301.1 GCA_024709185.1 Paludibacter sp. | reverse complement strand
TAAATCTGACTTCAGGTTAAATAAACCATAGTGCTTCAAATTCCCAATTTCGTTACCGGTCTGATTACGTTGCGGACCCTTGTAAGGTGGAATCATCGCCCAGTTTTCCGACCGATAGGCTAGTTTACCGGAAGCTTCAATCACCAAATCAGTGCGGCCTTTTTTGCTTCTTCCCAGCAATGCCGGCAGCATATTCTGACTGTCGAAATTCCCTTTCAGGGGATACTTAATAAGTGCTGCAGTGGAAGCCATAAAGTCGAGATGACACACCATCGCATCCGATACAGCAGGTTTTACTTTTCCTTTCCAATACACCATAAAAGGTACACGGGTCCCGGCTTCATATAAACTATACTTACCTCCGCGGAGAGGTCCGGCAGGCTTGTGATTGCCCAGCAGCTCCACTGCCTGATCCTTATAACCATCGTTGAGCACAGGCCCATTATCACTCGAGAAGATAATCAGTGTATTTTCCAATAAACCCAGATTTGAAAGGTGCTTCACTAATTCACCCACACTCCAGTCGGCTTCCAGAATGGCATCGCCACGGGGCCCCATACCGCTGCGGCCCACAAAACGGCTATGAGGTGCACGGGGCACATGTGGCTGATGCAGTCCGAAATAAAGGAAGAAAGGTTTATCTTTATTTTCGGTAAGAAAATCCTTAGCGATAGTGGTGAAATAATCGGCCATATCTTCATCGACCCATAGCGCGCTTTTTCCACCTTTCTGATACCCGATACGCGGAATGCCATTGTGAACCGATTGATTATGGCCGTGCGACCACATCATTCTGAGCATTCCCGGATGTGTTATGGCGGTCGGCTCACCGGGAAAATTATCCTGATAACTCACCTCCAGCGGATCGTTGGGATCAAGACCTACTACATGACCATTTTCGACATACACCGTTGGGGTACGGTCGTTGGTTGCAGCTATCAGGTTCGAATAACCAAAACCAATGTCGTTTGCGCCGGGGCTCACCTTTTTGTTCCAGTTTACATTTCCGGCACCCATTCCCAGGTGCCACTTCCCGATAGCAGCGGTTTTATAGCCCGCTTCCTGCATCATTTTTGGCCAGGTAAACTGCTGTTCACCGATAATCAGTGGCGCATCGCCGGGAAGAATTTTAGCATCTTTGTTTTTCCAGGGATACATACCTGTAAACATAGCATAGCGGCTGGGTGTGGACGTAGCCGAAGTGGCATAGCCATTTGTAAACCGAACACCTTCGTTGGCCAGTTTGTCGAGATTTGGAGTTTTAATGGCTGTTGCACCATAGGCACTCATATCACCATAGCCTAAATCGTCGGCTAATATTACCACAATATTCGGTTTAGGAGCTTTGGAGCCTGCAAAAACCGTCAGTGTGGAAGTTGCAGCTGTAAGGAGCAGAAAATGTGCTTTCATATTTTCAATACGAATTAAATTTGTGAAAGCAAAAGTAGTGATTCGAATCCTTAAAAAAGTTTGTTTTCAATTCACAAAGTACTTTAATCAGGTCAATTTTAACAAACATTGCCCACAGTACTGGATTTTATTAATTTTTTTGTACATTTGCCGACTACTGTCAACCTTTAAAAAACTAACAAATATTCAATTCCAATGGTACACGAAGTAAGGTACGACGCTACCAACGAAGTAGGCGTTTTAGCATTCAAAAATCATTTCCTATTGGTCGACGTTGAGCCCATTGCTCAGCAGGTAAAAGAAATTCTGGCGGATAAACCCTACCGTCAACTCGTAGTCGTAATGAGCGACGAGCACGACATTGAGAACCGCGAAACCCGCGAAAAGACAGCCGAAGCACTTTCTAACCTTACCATTGCAAATATCGGATTTGTAGGAGGAAACGCTGCCAGCAGAATGGTTGCCCGTGTTCTTATCAAAACCGGAATTGTGAAGCTCAACGGTGAGTTTTTTAAAAAGTACGAAGATGCAATTGAATGGTTAAAAAGTAAACGATAATACACTATGAACGAGACTAACATTACGAATGCCAAACAGCGCATTGAACACATTGAAGATATTTTATCGTCGGTTGCTGCCGGCGATTTGGATTTACGGATTGAATCGGAATACGAAGACGATCTGACCGGCATTGAAGAAGCCATCAACCTGTTGATAGACGATTTGACCCATGAACTGAAGAAAAGTCTGAAGTTAAAAGCAGAAATGGAAGAAAAGCTGCTTAAAATTCAGGAACAGCAGAAAACAATACTTCAGCAACAGGAAGACCTGATGGAGCTTTCGAGCCCGGTATCTAAGGTCTGGGAAAACATCCTGATTCTTCCGGTTATCGGCACGCTCGACAGTCAGCGCACACAGGTGATGATGGAAAACCTGCTACAGAAAATTGTGGCTACAGGCTGTACCACTGCTATTCTTGATATTACAGGTGTTCCCACAGTCGACACACAGGTTGCCAATCACCTGTTGAAAACAGTTACTGCAGCGCGTTTATTGGGTGCCGAATGTATAGTAAGCGGTATCAGTCCGGCAATTGCTCAAACCATTGTTCACCTGGGTATCAACCTGTCGAATATACTTACCAAAGCCACCTTGCAGGATGCCATGATTTATGCACTGCGCAAAAACGAGCAGCTTATAAATGGCAAGGTAGTTCTGAATCAGGCAATAAACGAAGAAACCATATAAACCAGGGATTATGTTAGTAAACGAACGTAAAATTCCTATTATCAAGATACGCGACTTCCTGATTGTTTCGATCCAGGTGGATATGCACGACCGGCTGGCACTTCAACTACAGACGCAAATTCTGGAAGAAATCGCCCGCACTCATGCCCGTGGCGTATTGATTGATATTTCCACCCTCGAAATGGTCGATTCGTTTATCGGCCGCGTATTATCGGGGATGGCATCGATGGCTTCGATTATGGATGCTGCAGTAGTGATAGTAGGAATGCAACCCGCAGTAGCCATTACCCTGGTGGAGCTGGGGCTTGAAATGCCCGGAGTGGAAACAGCCCTGAACATGGAACTGGGAATGGAAATGCTGGAAAAAAGAGTAAACACCTAAGGCTACACCATGATTGAACTTACATCGGACCCTGGCTGGGAATTGCTGGAAGAACATCCTCTGGAAACGGAATTCGACATTGTGAAAGCACGGCAGAGCGTCAGGCAGTTTGCTAAGGACGCCGGCATGGGCATTGTCGACCAGACACGTATTACTACCGCCGTATCGGAATTGTTACGGAATATGTACATGTACGCTGGTGGAGGAATCATTCGCATTCAGAAAGGGCTATTCGACCATCACCAATCCCTGATTATAACCTGTCTCGACGAAGGACCCGGCATCGACAATGTTGAGTTGGCCATGCAGGACGGCTATACTTCAGGACAGGGTATGGGCTACGGACTTCCGGGTGCCAAACGCCTGGTAGACGATTTCGAACTTCAATCTCAACCCGGTAAAGGAACCACGGTACGTGTGGTGAAATGGAAGTAAATCCGTGAAAAAACTATGGAGGTGAAACGCGAACAGATACAACTACTCTCGATCGACAGCGATGCTGATGTGGGTGTATGCCGGCGTAAAGCGGTTGGACTGGCCGGCAGAATAGGTTTCGACGAAGTAAAATCGGGCGAGATTGCTATTCTTATGTCGGAACTCGCCACAAATGTGTTGAAGCACGGAGGTGGTCGAGGCAGAGTGTGCATTAGTGAAATGACCGACGAAAACAACCGGAAGGCCATCGAAATTATCTGTTGCGATTCGGGAAAAGGAATCTCTGATTTCAATCAGGCAATGAGTGATGGATTCACCGATAAACAATCGCTGGGAATCGGGCTGGGCTCTATACGTCGTTTTTCCGATATTTTTGAATCCATTTCCACCCGCGACTCCGACAGCCCTGTTGCCGAATTTTCACACTTGTTTCAGCATTGCCTGCGTAGTATCAAATGGCTTCCCGAACTCAACTGGCGAAGCAACAATAAAAAATTGCTGACAGGAGCTTCGACCCGCAGTTTAGTTGGAGAATCACTGAATGGCGACAGCTATGTAATCACGCACACAGGCCCGGATAAAACGCTGGCCGTGGTTATCGATGGTCTCGGTCATGGCAAAGAGGCCCATCTTGCTTCTACAATTATCAAGGAACAAGTACTGTTGAAAAGCGAATTACCCCTGCCCGACCTGATTACGTATCTGCACCAGTCGGCACGCAGCACCCGCGGCGCAGTGGTTGGAGCTGCCTACATCGATACCGACCGAAAGGTATTACATTTTAGTGGTATTGGAAATATCGAGGGTTTCGTTCTCAGTGCCGAAAGCAAAAAAAGTCTAATCTCCTTTGGAGGAATTCTCGGACATCAAATCCGTACTCCCCGAAAATTTGAATATCCATTTCAGCCGGGCGATATTTTGTGCATGTACAGCGACGGAATAACTTCCCGCTGGAGTCCCGATCTGATAAACTGGAAAGAACATCCACAGCAAATTGCTGAACACATAGTTAATTCCTATTCAAGAGCAAACGATGACGCCACCGTTCTTATCATCAGCTACCCTGTTTGACATCGGCATTCTTGTTGTTCAAAACGAGGCTGATGTGGTTGGGGCACGTAACCTGGCCTCTATGTTAGCACAGGAACTCCGGTTCGACAAAACCTCAAGTATCCGCATCGGAACAGCTGTTTCCGAATTGAGCAGGAATATGCTGGAATATGCCCGGGGCGGAAGGGTCCATTTTTATTATGCCGAACGACAGGAACATGGCGGTCTTGTAATTGTTTTCTCCGACGAGGGGCCCGGAATTCCGCATCTGAAGGAAATAAAAAAGGGTGTGTATAAATCGCCTCATGGAATGGGCGTTGGAATTACCGGTTCGCAACGATTGATGGACGACTTCGACATACAATCCACTGTAGGTAAAGGGACTACCATCGCCATAGCCAAATGGCTTACCGGTATGATGGCCTATCTCGCACCTGAACGACTGGAGTTGATAACAACTGCTTTCAATGAAATGAGCCAACGGAGGGAATCCAGTCTGCTCGAAACCATTAATGCACAAAACAAAGAACTGCTGGAATTACTGAAAAAGCTTCAGGAGCGCAACGAGGAGATTGAAAGCATTAATAAAGAGCTGGAAGAAACCAACCGCGGCGTGTTGGCACTGAACAGGGAACTGGAGGATAAAGCCATCGCCATTGAAGGTGCCCGCGAACAAGCCGAACAGGCCAATAAGGCCAAAAGCGATTTTCTGGCACATATGAGTCATGAAATTCGCACACCCATGAATGCAGTGTTG
>JANJXE010000279.1 GCA_024709185.1 Paludibacter sp. | reverse complement strand
AGCAATAACATTTCCGTTTGAATCTTCTATGCGGGTCACATACAGCGGTTCCACACGTATACCTTTATTTGCAAATGCAGTATAGGCATCCACCATTTCAGCTACAGAAATATCAGCCGGCCCGAGGCATAGCGACACCACAGGGTCGAGGTGACTTCTTATTCCAAAGGAACGCATCATTCGAACCAGTGCTTCTGGAGTGAACATACTCATCAAATAAGCTGATATCCAGTTGTTGGAATTGGCAAGAGCCCAACGCAGTGAAACTTCTTGCCCAATACGTGTTTTGCCAGAGTTCCTGGGCGACCATGGATTACCATTGCCATCCATAATAGTAATGGGCTTATTCACGACTTTGTCGCAAGGCCATAAACCTTCTTCCATGGCAAGGGTATACAAATAAGGCTTTATCGTAGAACCAACCTGACGCTTCCCTTGCGTGGCCATATCGTATTGAAAATGAGTATAATTAGGTCCACCAACATATGCTTTCACATGACCGTTTTTTGGATCCATCGACATAAAACCAGTCCTTAGGAAATGCTTTATATAACGGATGGAATCCATAGGAGTCATTACTGTATCAAGTGTACCATTGTATGAAAATAACTGCATCTCTGTTTTCTGATCAAATGAACGCTTGATTTCAGATGCAGATGCTCCGGCTTTTTTCAACTTTCGGTAGCGTTCCGAATCCTTCATTGCTCTGTTAAGCGAAGCTTCGATTTCCTGTGGACTTACATGTCTTGAATAGGGTGCGTACGAACGGCCTCTTTTTTCACGAAAGAACGATTGCTGAAGGGATTTTAAATGCTCATAAACCGCCTCTTCAGCATACTGTTGCATGCGTGAATCTATCGTAGTGTAAATCTTTAATCCATCGGTGTAAATGTTATAGGGCTCACCGTTCGATTTCGTGTTTTTAACACAAAAGCCATACAATGGGTTATTTTCCCATTGCCAGCTATCTTCCTGGAATTGCTCGTCCTGCCAGCTGGCATAATTGGAACGGGATGGTTTTTTAGCTGTAAGTGTAAGTCGGAGGTATTCCCTGAAATAGGTTGCCAAACCTTCTTTGTGATCTCCCCGTTGAAAATTTAACTCCAGCGGAAGACTTTTAAGCGAATCAGCTTCAGTTTCCGTAATCATCCTGGCTTTTCGCATTTGCTCCAACACCACATTGCGCCTGGTGGTCGACCGTTCCGGAAACCGGCGTGGATTAAAATAGGACGGGTTCTTACACATTCCGATAAGAACAGCTGCCTGTTCCAGTTTCAGTTTATCAGGACTTGTGTTGAAATAAACCTTTGAAGCAGATTTAATACCAACAGCATTGTATAAAAAATCAAATTGGTTTAAATACAGCGTAATGATTTCCTGCTTGGTGTAAATCCTTTCCAATTGAACCGAAATCACCCATTCGATGGGCTTTTGTAAGGATCTCTGAATAAGGTTATCAGCTTTGGGTGAGTAGAGTAATTTGGCTAACTGTTGTGTAATGGTACTACCGCCACCTGCATTTTTTTGAAGAAATATCAACCGTTTAACCAAAACCCGGGCAAGAGCTCTTCCATCAATACCGGAGTGATCGTAAAAGCGCTCGTCTTCTGTGGCAATTAAAGCATTGATTACATGAGGAGAAAGTTGCGAATATTCTGTGCGAATTCGGTTGTCGGTACTTTCCGAAAAGCTGCCAATAAGCTTTAAATCAGAAGAATACAATTCAGTTGCATATTTATTTATTGGATTCTGTAGCTGATCAATAGGAGGAAGATAACCCAACCATCCCATACTGATAGAAAAAAAGAGCAGAGCCACAAAAAAGAGTACTCCTCCGAATGTCCACCAAAAAATACGGTTGAATTTTTTTCTGAAATCGTTCGACTTTGCTATTGCACCCATACATTTAACCAATTAAGCGGCAAATGTACAATTTTTTTGGCTACATTTCATTCGTAGAAAAACCAAAGATCAAACGATTAACACTGATTAATTAAAATTAGTCTGTTTTCATCAGATGAGACAGGATAATATTGGAAATCTCAATTCCTTCAGGAGTTAAAAAAAGATGTTTTTGTTCATGATTCAGATGTCCTGATTGTATATATTTTTCTGCCTGAAGAAATAACCAGTCAAAATAAGCTGTACCAAATCGATGAAGTAAATCTTCTGTGTCAATTCCTTCAAGTGTACGCAAGCGAACCATTATGTATTCGTTACAGGCATCATTTTCAGTAAGTTGTTCACCTTCTGTATATATACTACCTGATTCCAACGCTTTCATGTAATTAACCAGACTGGATATATTCCAGTGTCTTTCATTTCCATTGAACGAATGGGCCGATGGACCTGCACCCAGGTAGGGAATCATCTGCCAATAGGAACTATTATGTTGTGAGCGAAATCCAGGTTTTGCAAAATTTGAAATTTCATAAGCCTCATATCCTTTTTCATTCATTTGCAGAAGCATAAACCTATACATCTGAAGCATAACTTCATCAGGTGTTTCGGTTATTAAACCCTTTTTTCGTTGCATCCACAACCCGGTTCCTTCTTCGTAAGTAAGTCCGTATGCCGAAATATGCTCTGGCTCCAGTGTAAATGCCTGTTTAAGATTGGTTTTCCACTGTTCCATATTCTGACCGGGCAGACCATAAATTAAATCGATGCTGATGTTTTGAAAACCTGCTTTACGGGCATCAGTTACTGACCGGATAGCTTGATTGGCTGTATGCCGACGGTTCACTGATTTGAGTTCATCATCGTTAAAAGATTGTATACCAATACTAATGCGATTGAATGGAAGAGAACTTAAGATGCTTAAATATTCAGGCGATAGGTCATCGGGATTTGCTTCCAG
>JANJXE010000192.1 GCA_024709185.1 Paludibacter sp. | reverse complement strand
CATTGTTCTTGATTAACGGAAACATCTTTTCTAAAAAAAAAACCTCCTGCGTAGTTGCAAGAGGTTTTTTTATAACTTTAATCCGGGGTATTGTTGGATGAGTTGGTATCGAATATCCTCTGTTTTTTTCTTAAATTCCTGATGTTCCGTAGATTCAGGATGGATGGAACGATGATTTTCCATATTCCTGAATTGTTCCACTTTCGAGATAACAGAACGTGTCTCACTGGAAAATGCCCATATTTTAAATGCATTCCAAACGTATTCCACTGCTTTTAACGTGGGATGAACCAAGTCGTCGTTGTAAAAGCGATAATCCCTTAATTCATCAATTACCAGTTCGTAAGCTGGAAAATAAACAATTGAGTCAGGATACCTGGCAATTAATTCCTCTATGGCCAGATGAAGTGTGCTTTTACTAACTGTATTTTCATGTGCACCATCTTTCCAGTGCCGTACCGGACTGACTGTCATAATGATGCGTATTCGCTCAGGAAGTTTTTGCAAGAGATCTGTGTAAGATCTAACAATTTCGTTTACTGAAAGCCTGCGTCGACGAAAAGCATTTGCCGGCAATTTATGGCAATTTGATACTACTTCTCCAGTCTTATTATACTCGTACACCCAGGCTGTTCCAAAAGTGAGCATCAGCACATTGGTTGTATTGAAAAAAGATGATGCCTCCTCCAATTGCTTATTCATGGCCTGTAAGGTAGCACTCCGATCAACTCCTGAATAAAGATTGCTGAATTGAAAATGATTCCAGAGAGAACCCAGTTGGAACAACTCATCTTCTGCAATTGGGATGTAATCCATTATTGTTTGAAGAGATGTAGCGATAGAGATCGGATTAAATAAAACTCCAAAAGGATTGAGGCAGGTCATAAAGCCGGCATTCCTTAATTTTCCACCAATATTATCAGCAAAACAAGAGCCCAGTGATAACCAGTTATCCGGATATCCCATGGGCTCTTTAAGAGGAGTAATCGTTACTTTAGTGGTAAACGATGTGTCCATTTTGATTGATTAAGCAGCTTTTTTGGCAGTACAGCCTTCGGTTTTTACAGCTTCAGCAGTTTTGGTTGGGCAACCGGTAGCGGCAGCTTTATCCTTGCATCCTGAATCTTTGCAACCAGCGGCAGCTTTATCCTTGCATCCAGAATCCTTGCAACATGCAGCTGTTTTATCTTTGCAACCAGCGGCAGCTTTGTCAGTGCAGCATCCTTTTTTGCCATCTGTCAGGGCTTTATCTTTGCAACCTTCAGCTGCTTTGTCTTTGCAACCCGAATCTTTACATCCGGCTGCAGCTTTGTCCTTGCAGCATTCTTTTTTACCGTCGGTTATGGTTTTGTCCTTGCATCCTGAATCCTTGCAACCCGCTTTAGCTACTTCTCCGGAACATGCTTTAGCTGCTTTTACAGATGCGATGTAACCTAATTTCACTAATGAAGCCTGAAGCTTCTCTGGTGATGTTTTTGATGCGTCGTAAGTCAAAGATACTGTTTTATTTTCAAGGCTGACTTCCATCGCCTTAACACCTTTCTCAAAGGCGATGTTTTTTTCAATTTTCTGTTGACATGAACCGCAATGCATGTTTACATCAAATACTACTTTTTCGTTACCCGATTTGGTTTGAGCAACAACCATCGACGATGTTAAAATTACTACCGTCAGCATGAGCGAAAAAATCTGTTTTGTTTTCATAAAAAAATAACTAATTGTTTAATTGATTCAATATATATAAATGTAAAAAGAGACTATTTTGTTCAGTTGCGATCCCACGACCAACGAAAACCTACGTAAAATTTTCGACCGTGTGTCGGTCCCCAAATGTTCGTAGCATCAAAATCGACCGAAAAGGGATTAGCAACATCAATAATGGGATTCTCCTGCACAAAGCCGGTAAGGTTTTCAACTCCTGCATACACCGACCAGGTACGGAAATATTTTGTTAGTTGTGAATTAATAATTGTATAATCACCAAACTCCCTATTCCAAAGTGGATTAACTTCATCCGGATCAGGCAAACGCCCTCCTCCGTTGAACTGCGTTGTGAAATCAAACTGCCATTTTTTAAGTGGCGTGGTATAGGAAGCAGTAGCCAGACCTTTGTACCTGCTGGTTAGCGGCTTTTCACGAAGTTCGCCATTAATAGTCGTCTTCACATCGTTCACCCTGTGTGCTAGTGTAACACTAAGACCTTTCACCACTTCCATAGTAGCTTCAACCTGAATACTATGAGCATACGATTGTCCATTTAGTGCATAAAAAAGCACTTTATGAACATCCTGATCCACATCGATCACTACCTGTTTTTGAAAATCAGTATAGTACCATTCTCCCGTTAAACTCAGTTCCCGACCAAACAGAGGAATATACGACTGTACACTGAAACCATAATTCCAGGCCTCCTCCAAAGGAAGGTTTTCTGCAATTACAAACCGACGGTTACTGGCCAGGTAATTATTATTTTCGGCCAGCATGCGCGGTGAACGATAAGCCTTGCCAACCGTTGTCCGCAGTTGTAACGCTTTCCAGGGGGTATATTTCAAATGCAGGCGGGGTGTCACAAACATCCCGTATTGTGAAGAATAATCGGCACGAATACCCGCCATACCAATGAATTTTTCGTGTAAATGTAGTGAATATTCAGCAAATGCACCGGTAACTAATTCCTTTGCTTTATAATTCGGATTTACCATACTTGAAGCCATATCCTGCACCAAAACTTCATCAAACGAATCGTAGTTAATATTTAAACCGGTCGATATTTTATGATGATCGGCCACCGTCGTTTCAAAAATCAAATTGCTGTAGATATTGTCCTGTTGACCTTTGTACATTCGCCTTCCAAACATTCCGTTCTGATTGTGAAGAGATCCACTGACAATCCACCCCAGACTGGTTTCATTTGCATGGTCAAATACATAGCCGTTTTTCAGAAAAAACTCGTATCGCTCTGTTTCTATGCCAATCTTATACCGCTGATCCATCGTTCCACCGGTTCTTTTCTCCGACAAGGCCTTTACAAAAACCTGAAAAGTATAATCTCCATTATTAAAAAACCACCGGTTCAGGATGTTACGTTGTTGAATTTTCGGTATATCCATGTAACCGTCCCCATTGTCGTCCATCATCATCAACTCATCTGAAGCGTGAAGCATAATTCCGGTTGACAAATTTTCAGTTAAGCGAATACCTGAAGTGACATTGGCTTCCAACCGACCGGCATCACTGGCAAATACATTCGCATAGAGGATTTCACTCAAATGTGGTTTTTTGTATTCCACATTAATCTGACCCGTTAAGGCCTCATAACCATTTCGAACCGAGCTGGTCCCTTTGGAAACCGAAATACTTTCAATCCAGGGACCCGGAATAAAACTCATCCCATACAAGGAAGAAATTCCCCGTAAGTTCGGAATATTTTCGGTAAGCATTTGAACATAGGAGCCCGAAAGACCCAGCATTTTTATTTGCTTAGCACCGGTTGCTGCATCGCTATATGCAACGTCAACCGACGGATTGGTCTCAAAACTCTCGGATAGATTACAACAGGCCGCTTTAGTTAGTTCATGTGCAGTAATACGTTCGGTTTGTAAAGCTGTAAAACGCGATTTAAACGTTCCCGGGGCAGTTTTCACTACCTGTAATTCCTGCAATTCTATTACTTCCTTCAGGGCCAGATTAACCAGCTGTTGATCAGGCAGTACATGTACTGTATCTTTCCGGAAAGCCACATTACTGAATACTAGTTTGCCGGAATTATCGCGGTGTTCCAGTGTAAACTCTCCATTTTGATTGGAAACAGTTCCGGTACCAGAATTTATCCAGTAAATATTGACACCAGGTATAGGTTCACCCTTAGTGTCGGTTACTTTTCCTTTGACACCTGCAGCAAAAAAACAGGTTGATAAAAATAAAAGTTGAAATAAGATCAAATATCGCATAATTATGTAATTATAATTGATAAAACACATTGTAATTTGCATAGCAAGTAACCTGAAGTCTAATGAACTACAGGTTATAAATGTATTTCTGTCAATTAAATTACAAGAACGGATTTAAGGGAAAGAATTGATCGTCCGGAAAGAACATCCGATTCCGGAGGAGGATAATAAAGAATTTTTTCAGCAAGATAATTACAATAAGAGAAGCTGATAAAAGGCAGCTCTGCAGAATCAATCTCAAGTACAGGGACCTGAAGCTGTATAGCAGTCGTCAGCGAATAAAAGGTATCGAGTTGAAAGCGGGTAAGTTCACATTTACCTTCGATCGGACATGCGTTTACGGTATTGCTGGTAGAAAAGTCTGTAGAACAGCATGTATCGTGGACATGATTGTCATTGCTTTTTGAAGAATCGGCATGATGTGCTTCACTACAGGAATGATGTGCAATAAACTCAATGCCAACAGTTTCACAACTGTTGCAGCAGTAGTCTACAACATTGTGACCAATACCTGCAACTATAAAATAGAGCGCTGCAAGCAAAGCGGTAAACTGATATTTAAGTGAGTTCTGTTTCATATCGACGCAAATATAAGTGGAAGAGATAAAAAAAACGATACTTAACACTGATAATTTTATTTTTTTAATGTATTATATACATTTGTTGTTGTAACTTTGCACTTGAAAATTCAGCTATATACTATAATATGAATAAAAAAATACTTTTGTTGACTATCAGCATTTTACTGCTTATTTTCATTGCTGCTTATCTTTTTTTCAAACCAACATCTCCCGATAACGTTCAAACTGAACTGCGCTCCATTACTGATAAACAGTTTCTTACAGAAGATACCACACGCGGTGCATTGAGCATCGAATTATCCATTGAAGTGCCTGTTGCTTATACAAAAAGTTCCATTCTGGATAAAATTAAATCGGGCATCTATCTCCAACTGGTTGGCGAACAATATCTTACTATGCCAGAAGACACTATCTTACCAAGCTTCGTAGCTGCTCTGAAGACAGAATACCTTAACAACAATGCCTTTGTGGCTGATAAAATCAGCAAAACCGATTTTTTGGTTTTAAACAATAGCTTTTACATGGAAGGATTTTCCTTACTCAACGATGAACACATATTCAGTTATGGAATCCTCCGTGATGTTGATTTTGGAGGAAACCACCCTACCCGCACCCGTTTTTTCTTCAATTATAATTTAAAAAATGGTGAACAGATTACCGAAGATGATATTTTTGTTCCGAGATATGAAGAAGAGCTTACCGCTTTACTAAGAGCTGAAGTACAGCGACTGAGCAAAGAAAATAAAGACATGCCCACCATCGATAGCTATGAAAATACCTCTTACACTATCGAAGCGATTCGTCCGAACGGTAATTTTTACATCAACGATGAAGGAATTTGTTTCGTTTTTAATCCATACGAAATTGCACCTTTGAGTTACGCATACGAAATTGAGGTTATGCTCAGTTATCAGCAATTAAAAACGTTGATGCAAGAGAATAATCCGCTCCAATATTTAGTGCTGCAGCACGAGACCGCATTATCTGCAAACAACAATTAATTAGTTACAACAATGAAAGCACTTACATCGACCGATTTTCAGTTTGAAGGTCAGAAAAGCGTCTATCATGGCAAGGTCCGTGATGTGTACACGGTAAAAAATGATTTACTGGTGATGGTAGCCACCGACCGTATTTCGGCATTCGACGTGGTATTACCCAAGGGGATTCCGTACAAAGGACAGATGTTGAACCAAATTGCAGCCCGTTTTCTGGATGCCACTGCCGATATTGTACCCAACTGGAAGCTGGCTTCACCCGACCCTATGGTAACCATCGGACTACGTTGCGAAGGATATCCGGTTGAAATGATTGTTCGCGGCTATTTATGTGGTAGTGCCTGGCGGGCCTACAAGAATGGAGTTCGCGAGATTTGCGGTGTGAGAATTCCGGACGGAATGCGCGAAAATCAACGTTTTGAAACACCGATTATCACTCCTACCACTAAAGCTGAATATGGTTTACACGATGAAGATATTTCGAAAGAGGAGATCCTGAATCAGGGACTGGTTGCTCCGGATGAATATGCATTATTAGAAAAGTACACCATGCAATTGTTCCTTCGTGGATCGGAAATAGCTGCTCAGCGCGGATTAATCCTTGTTGACACAAAATATGAATTTGGCAAGAGAGATGGAAAAATCTACCTGATTGATGAAATTCACACCCCGGACTCTTCCCGCTATTTCTATGCAGAAGGTTACGAAGAACGCTTTGCAAAAGGTGAAACTCAGAAGCAGCTTTCGAAGGAATTCGTACGTGAATGGTTGATGGACAATGGCTTTCAGGGAAAAGAAGGACAAACCGTACCTGAAATGACCGACGAAATTGTGGCCGGCATTAGCGAGCGCTATATTGAACTGTTCGAAAATATCAGTGGAGAAACCTTCGACAAGGCCCATACAGAAGATATTCAGACCCGAATTGAAACAAATGTGAAGGCCTATCTTGCCTCTGTATAAACTTCAGGTAAAATCATATTCATCGATTCAATTTAGTACATCTTTTTACTTAAAATATTCGCTACGGGATTTGGCTATTCCGAAAAAAGCAGTATCTTTGCACCGCTTTATACGAAAGCAAGGAGAGATGGCAGAGTGGTCGATTGCGGCGGTCTTGAAAACCGTTGTACTGTGAGGTACCAGGGGTTCGAATCCCTTTCTCTCCGCAGAGTAGATACTACTAATCTTTAAAGAACCCTACAAATCAACGAATTTGTGGGGTTCTTTCTTTAACAATCCACAACATACCAATGAAGACTAATGTACGACTGCTGTTGCAAGTCCTTCCTCTACTGTTACTTTGTTTTGCACTACTCATCAGTTCAACTACATCGGCATTTACAAAAAAAATAAGTATTAAAAACCCAAATTCTGTTGCAATAACCGATGCACCTGTTGTTCTTTCATTGGATGAATTGTTCACACTATCAACCTTAGAGCTTGCAAAATTGACAGTGATTGTCGATGGCAAGCCAGTGGTCTCACAACTGGATGATTTAAACAGAGATGGCAACCCCGATGAACTGGTATTTCTTGTCAACCTGAAAGCGTATGAACAGAAAAAAGTTATTCTAAAAACGACGAAAATATCCAAACAACCGTCTGCTGAGCCTCAAACCGATGCAAGTTTGATTCTGAAAACCAGCGAAGGATTGAGACATGTCACCGAAGCTTCATCGACGAAAAATGATATGTATAATCAACTCCACCATCACGGCGTTGCTTTTGAATCGAAGCTGATTGCCTATCGCATCTATTTTGATAATAAAAGTACTATTGATATTTACGGAAAGAAAAAAGCTCAACTTGAGCTGTCCCAGACTGGCTGGTATCCTACGGAAGATCAAATAAAAGCTGGCTTTGGAGATGACATTCTACTGGTATCCGACTGGGTGGGAAATGGAACTATCAAAGGTTGGAATGGAACGAAACTAACTCATATAGATAAGTTTGAAAAACGTACTCATCGCATTTTGACTAAGGGAAATATTCGTACTATTGTCGAAAGCGAAGTGAAAGGATGGGAATATGAAGGAAAAAAGACAGATTTGACGGTTCGGTATACTATTTACGCTAACCACAGGGACGTAACAGCTGAAGTAAGAGCATCGAACGACATTCACAACCTGGCAACCGGAGTGCAGATGATTGGTGGTGGACCCAGTATGAAAAGTGATGAGTTGGTTGGCACCTGGGGGAGCTGGTATCCACAACCAGATACTTTGAAATACACAAAAGAAACTGTTGGATTAGGACTTTTTCTACCACTACAATTCACAGGCAAACACTGTATGGATGGAGTGAACAATATTCTGCTTTTTCCTGTTAAAGCGGGAGAAGTAGTGCGGTTTCATTTCACTACTGTGGCAACCAAAGAAGAAAATCAACCTGTAAAATCAGCAGAGGCATTTTTTCACTACCTGAAAAACTGGAGTAAAGGATTGTCTTCGGTGCAGGTCAATTAAATTTATTAATATTACGTACCTGATGAGCATTTTTAAAAACAATACGGCCCTTTTTCTAAAAGGTTTTGCTATGGGAACAGCAAACGTAATACCCGGGGTATCGGGTGGAACTATAGCACTTATTACCGGAATTTTCGAACGCCTTATCAATAGTTTGAAATCCTTTAATTTACACACATTTAAATTGCTGCTTAAACGCGATTTCAAGGCCTTTGCGACACAAACCGATCTTCAGTTTCTGGCTGTCGTGTTGTTGGGAGTCGTAGCCAGTATTTTTTCTGTGGCCAAACTATTGAGTTATCTTTTCGAAAATTTTCCCATTTTTATCTGGTCCTATTTTTTTGGATTAATCATAGCTTCAATTTGGCTGGTGGGAAAAACTATCACAAAGTACAATGCTACAGTTATTCTCTTTTTAATTATGGGAACTGCTATAGCTGCATCTATAACAATTCTTAGTCCGGCCCGCGAGAACGATTCCTTTATCTACCTGGTCATTTGTGGAGTGGTGGCTGTTTGCAGTATGATTTTACCAGGCATCTCAGGAAGTTTTGTGTTGGTGTTGATGGGCAACTACGAACTGGTACTTCGATCCATAACAGAATTGAACATTATTAACCTGACAGCTGTAGCCATCGGTTGTGCAATTGGTTTACCTGCTTTTTCCCATTTTCTGTCATGGCTTTACAAAAAATATAAGGATCAAACTATTGCTGCACTTACAGGTTTTATTCTCGGTTCACTGGTAGTAATCTGGCCCTGGAAAAAGTCCTTCGATAGTGCAGGTCAGTTACTCGAAATAAATAGCTTTGGTGCCTTACTCTCGAAAGGAGAAAAAGTATTCAGCTACGAACGCATTCTTCCAACCGTCGACCTGCAATTTATTGTAGCCATTGCTATTGCAATCATTGGCTTTTTCACCATCTATATTTTAGAGAAAAAAGCTGCTACCTGACATATTACCATCCGATTCCATAGTCTTCGCCATGATTGCTGGATCCACCCCAAAAAGCACCATTTAGCCAATCGAACTGAATGGCATTCACCGGGCCGCTTGTGCGTTCACGAAATTGAAGTTTATATCCTTTTCGGAGCAATTCATTGCGTGTCCATTCCGGGATTTTGGTATTCAACACCAGTGAACCGGGTTGACGCTCATGGTCTCCGAAACTCGAAAATAGTTGGTGCGAAATAAAACCTGCTGATTCGCAGGCTTCCTGAACCGTCATCCCAAACTCGACAATATTCAGAAAAAACTGAAGTAATAACTGATCCTGTTCATCACCTCCCTGTTTTGCAAAGGCCAAAAAAGGTTTTCCATCGCGCATAGCAAATGATGGTGTCAGTGTTACACGTGGCCGTTTACCGGGTTCCACTACATTAAAGGGATTTTCAGTAGCATCGAGAACAAAGCTCTGCATTCGCTGACTCATTCCTATCCCTGTGTTTCCTGCAATACAGGCAGGTATCCAACCTCCACTTGGAGTCATTGAGACTACCCAACCAGAACTATCTGCTGCAATGACCGATGTAGTTCCAGCAACAAAATCCCGGTAATATTGCTCATCAAAGTTTCCTTTTTTAGTAATTAATTTTGTTGATGCTTTTAGCCATGGATTCGTTTTTCCTTCGTAGGGATATGGATCTCCCGGCAGAAAATGCGGGTTGTTTTTATCAGGAGAAATTAATTTACTTCTTTTCAACGCATATTCTTTTGAAAGCAATCCCAGTATGGGCTCGACCGGTGGAAAATAGGGATCACCGTAATAATAATCGCGATCGGCATAAGTCAGATTCATCGCTTGATACAAAGTATGAATATAACCTGAACTATTATAACCCATCGCCTTTATATCAAAATTTTCGAGCATATTGAGGGTTTGAAGCATCACAGGCCCCTGTGTCCATTCACGTAATTTATACACTTCCGTACCACGATATGTCGTCATCAATGGTTCCTCCTGAATAACCTTCCAGCTGGCTAAATCTTCCAGGGTAATTAAACCGCCTTGCTCCCGGCATCCACGAACAAATTCCCGGGCAATATCTCCTTTGTAAAAACGATCGTAGGCTGCGTAAATGGCTTCTTTTCTGTTTTTTCCTTTACGAAGTGCCTGCTGCTCGGTTTCAACCATTTTTTGAAGAGTCAGCAACAAGTCGTTTTGTACAAAAATTTCTCCGGGATAAGGAGCTTCCCGTTCGCCCTGATGAGTGAGAAATACCTTTGCAGAATAAGGCCATTCACGGATACGGACTTTTTCCCGTTCAATGGAGTTGGCTGCCTGCGCTTCAATAGGATAACCGGTCGCTAATTGCATAGCCGGCGCCAGGACTTCCTTCAGACTCTTCGTGCCAAATTCGGCCAGGATGACCAGCAAACCACCCGGGGTGCCGGGCGTAACAGCTGCCAGAGCGCCATACTGCGGTGGATAGGTGTATCCTTTTTCTTTGAAAAAAGAGGCAGTAGCACCTGTCGGAGCCACACCCAACGCATTTATGGCAATCACCTTTTTGAGTTTGGGATGATAAATAAGTGACTGAGTCTCTCCTCCCCATCCCAAAACATCCCACATAGTGCAAGTAGCTGCGAGCATAGCACATGACGCATCAATTGCATTTCCACCCTGAATAAACAAAGTTGCACCAGCAGTTGCAGCAAGTGGTTTACCCGTAATTGCAATCCAATGCCTGGCGTGCAAAGGAGGTTTTTGTGTTGTTACCGGAAATGTGTTGAATGACTGAGCGTGGAATTTCATCACAATGAGACCTAAAACCAGAAGTGAAGGCAATGTTTTCATGGTATGTTGAATTAAATTGAAAGTTCAAAAATACTGGAAATTTACGATAAATACACTCAGCACATATCATTTAATATAGCAAAGGCTGTCGGAAAACTTTCCCTAACAGCCTTTTCAATCCTTCCTCAAAAACAAACACCTTATTGCCTTTGCTGATGCATTTTTCTTCTTTTTTCCATTCTCATCTTTTGACGGTCTACAGGAGCATCTTTGCGCATCATTCTCATTTTCAACATGCGGTTTTCTTTTTCAAGGCGGGCAATTCGTTGCGATTGAAGCTTTTGAAATTTTTCCAGACCAATAATTTTGATTAATTCAGCTTCGTTGGCCGCACGTTCGGATTCCCTGAGGACACGATGGTCGTCCATCATTTTTTTCATTTCTTCCTGATGTTGTTTGGCTTTGAGTGTTTGTTTTTCAAATAAAGCCTGAACTTTAGCCTTTTCAGCATCGTTGAGTTCCAATTCTTTTGCCATGAATTCAGCTTTTTTCTCCGGAGAAATCATTGGAGGCCTACCTTCCTGCATAACTTTATGCTGTGGATTTCTCCTTTCCTGACGTGCTTGTGACTGAGCATTTACTGCCAAGCCAACTACCATGGACACTGCCACAAGTGTTGCTACAAATTTTCTCATATACTTACTTTATTAAATTATTTTGTTTGTATTTTTAGCATGCTGTCAATATAGACTGACGGATACTACAATAGTTTAAACTCAAAACAATTTTTTTAACTTTGTAGCATGAACATCGAACGAACAATTAGTTTGAAAGCAGTTGCACTGTACATTGTATCAGGTGGTATTGTGCTACTTATCAGTTTGTATATTTACCATTTGCGGAAAGAAATTAGCCAGCAAAGGACTGAAATTGATGTTCAGCAATCGAATTTTGCGGTTACGAATGAACTGATAGGGCTTGTAAATGATATCCAACTTGCTGGAAGTAAATTTTTGGCCAATGGGGATACACTTTCCCAAGAGGAAATGAATCTAAAAAGTATGCAAATCGACTCATTGATCAGCCTTCTGACCCTGCGTTCTTATCCGGGTATTGAAGCAGTTAATCAGATTAATACTTTACTAACAAAGCAGATAAACAACATTTACTCGCTGAGTTCATTGCTCGCAACTGAAAATCCTTTATCAGGATTGCAACAAAGAATCAACGAATATACACCTCCGGTTCGTGAAGATATCAGTATAATTTCGGTAAG
>JANJXE010000156.1 GCA_024709185.1 Paludibacter sp. | reverse complement strand
GTGGAATAAAAAGGTGGAAGAGCTCTCGAAAGGGATGGCGCAAAAAGTGCAGTTTGTGACGACTATTCTCCATAAACCCGACCTGTTGATTTTCGATGAGCCCTTCAGTGGTTTTGATCCGGTAAATACCGATCTGCTCAAGCGTGAAATTCTGAGTCTGAAAGAAAACGGGGCTACAATCATTTTTTCTACCCACAATATGGCATCAGTGGAAGAACTTTGCGATACTATCTCGCTGATTGATCACTCAAAAATTGTACTTCAGGGAAATGTGGAAGATATTCGTGCAGCCCATGCTACGGGTACCTATCGCGCAATTACACGAACGGAGGTTAAATTACAGGGCGTTGAGGTGTTGGAAACGAAAGCCAAAAGCCGTTCGGTGGAATATGTGCTGAAAGCTGTTGCCGGGCAGGATAATAATCAGCTGTTGATGCAAATTGCCTCTCAGTCGGAAGTTGTTGCTTTCGAAGAACTTCTTCCCACCATGAACGATATTTTTATTGATGTAGTAACCTCCACAAAGAAGCAGTTATGAGCAAAATTTCATTGATTATTAAGCGTGAATATACCACCAGGGTAATGAAACCCTCGTTTATCCTGCTTACATTTCTTACGCCCCTGCTAATTGCAGGAATGATAATGGTGCCGCTATTGCTGGCACAAATTGAAGATGATACGGTCAATAAGATTGTAGTTGTCGATCAGACCGGATTGTACAGCGATGTGTTTGTCAGCGACGACAAATACCAGTTTGAGCTGGTCGATCGCCCGCTCGATGACCTGAAACAGGAAGATGAAAAAGCATTTGCAGCAGTGTTACTGATTACGGCCGACCTCACCACTAATCCTTCTGCGGCAACGCTGTATTCGCAACAACAGGTGGGCATTGATCTGAAATCGCACATTGCCGGCCTGTTGAATGCCAAAGTGGAAGAGTATAAAATCGCAGCCATTAATATCCCTGATTTTAAACAACTTGCTGAGCAAATCCAGTCCGATGTGGATGTGAAAACGGTGCGATGGGGGAAAGACGGCGAGGAAAAGATGGGATCGGCTGAGCTGGCCATTATCATAGGGATGATATCTGCTTTTCTGATATATATGTTTATCGTAGTGTACGGAGCACAGGTGATGTCGGGAGTTGTTCAGGAAAAAACAAGTCGTATTGTTGAAGTGATTATCTCCTCAGTAAAGCCTTTTGAGCTGATGATGGGAAAAATCGTAGGTATAGCCATGGTTGGTCTTACCCAGTTTGGATTGTGGGTGATACTGACCTTGATAATTGTGACCTCATTGACATCGGTTTTTGGAACGGAGGTGGATATGGAAGCATATCAGAAAGTACAGGGCATAGAGATGAGTGCAACACCCATTCCTGTAGATAGCGAAGGGAATGTCGCTGCAGAACTGCTTACTGCACTTGCAGGATTCGATTTTGTACAAACAGGTATTTTGTTCGTGATTTACTTTTTGGGAGGTTACCTGCTTTATGCATCGCTTTTTGCAGCTGTTGGTTCGGCTGTGGATAACGAAACCGATACCCAGCAGTTTTCACTGCCGCTTACCTTACCCATCATTTTTGCCATTTACGCCGCCATCTACAGCGCTGAAAATCCCGATGGACCCCTGGCCTTCTGGTGTTCGATGATTCCATTTACTTCGCCGATTGTAATGATGGTCCGCCTTCCCTTTGGTGTTGATTTCTGGCAAATTGCACTGTCTATTTCCATCCTGATCTTATCGTTCATCGGTAGTACCTGGGTGGCTGGAAAAATTTATCGAACCGGAATCCTGATGTACGGTAAAAAAGTTACCTGGAAGGAAATGAGCAAATGGATATTTTACAAGGAAAAAGGTTGAAGTGTTTTTTTTAAATCGGAACATGGCAACTAAAGATAATAGCCCTGTAGCGCGTATTATTTCCCCTTCCGGAGTCACTTCTCCGGAACACATTGAAGGTTCTGCTGAAGTGCTACGTTCGTGGGGATATGTTGTTACCGAAGGCAGGTATGCCCGCGCTTCGGAGGGGCGTTTTGCCGGTTCCGATGAGCAAAGGTTGTCGGATTTGCAGCAAGCTCTTGATGACCCGTCAATAGACCTCATTTTGTGTAGCCGCGGTGGATACGGTCTGGTTCGCATCATCGATAAATTAAATTTTGAAGGATTCGCTACTCATCCGAAATGGGTGTTGGGATTCAGCGATACCACTATCCTTCATGCCGCACTCAACCGACAGGGATTTCCTACGGTACATGGCCATATGGCCCGCTACCTTTCTGAACTTCCCGGTGATGACAGGTCTGTGACATTTCTCAGAGATATCCTTTTGAATAATCGAATGCCGGTTTATCAATGGTCTTTGTCGAAGGCGAAACTTGCGGGGCAAACCGATGAACAACTTTTGTCGGAGTCAAACAACAAACATCCGGGACCCGGAAAGGACGCCCAATTAGATATTTCTCACTATAACCGACCCGGAACTGCTGAGGGCATTCTTGTGGGAGGAAATCTTTCGGTACTGATGGGCCTGCGGGGTACTCACTATGAACCCGACTACAAGGGAAGCATATTATTTATTGAAGATATTGCCGAACATGCTTACCACATCGACCGGATGATGCAGAACCTGCGAATCAGCGGGGTATTGGAACAACTTTCGGGACTTGTTGTGGGACATTTTACCGATTGCCCGGAAGATGAATCCATGGGAAAATCGATTCTTCAGATTATTCTTGATGCTGTAGAAGGATACCACTATCCGGTATGTTTAGGCTTTCCTGCCGGACACGAACATCCCAATTTCCCATTAGTGTTGGGCACAAAAGTAAAATTAACTGTAACTAAGAAAGAGTTCAAACTCGATTTGAGTTGAGCTAAGTCCAGTCGGGCAATGTGCTCTTTGTGCGTTCTGATATGTTGTTCATAGTTCAGTTGAATAATTTGCACTGAGCTTGTTCAACTTATTTTGCACTGCGTTCAATCGAACAATTCGTGTAATACAGAAGTCGACTGAAGCGTGTGAAATTCAGGAAGGTGTAGCTTGTAATACTCCAGCAGGGTAGCTAACAGTTCGTTGCGTTGTTCGCGCGAAAAATGCAATTGATGCATCTCTGAAAAGTTACACTTCAACAAATTCAGAAACCCGGGAATTAACCCGGGTTTCAAACTGTGTGCGTGAAGTGGTTGGTGTGCAACAAAGCATCCATTCAGTAAATCGAACCATTCTGTTCCTGCTGCCTCGGTATTGGGCTCGAAACCCAGGTAGCGGGTCAGTTTACACATGAGCACCAGGTGAAAATCGGCCACATGTCCTTCCGATTCATTCAGCCATTCGAGTGCATGATGCAGAAAGTCGAACAGGGAGGGTTCATCCTGTTGTTGCCGGAGCGATTTATACAACAGTTCGGCCACAAAAAGTGCAATCGCATTTTTAACCGGATTCGCACTGATGCCCGGTAAATTTACATCCGATCGGATATCACGCAATTGCTGCAGGTCTTTTCCGGGATGGTTGGTCATGGTGATTTCAACCAATGAAAGCGGTTGAAGCAGGGCCGCCTTTCCTCCCGATTTTTTCCCGGAAACTCCGTAGGCAACCACACTCACACGTCCGAAATCGCGGGTGAAAACCGCAACAGCCGATGCCTTATCGGAATAGCGTACAGTGCGAAGTATAATTGCCCGGGTGGTAACCAGCATACATAAATAATGTTTGTGGCGAAAGTGCAAATTGATTGTTCAATACACACATCTCCTCATTTATAACCGTTTTACACGAATATTCCTGAATTTAACTTTCGAACCATGTCCCAGGAACCCAATATGTCCTTTTTTATTGAGTAAGCCCGGGTGGTCTTTCTTGTCTAAGGTTCCATTTTTAGATGCTTCCCGGATATTGCCCTCCAGAATTACAGTCCCATTTAAAGTGATCTTAATATTATCACCATTGGCAATTACTTCCTGGTAATTCCATTCACCCATTGGTTTATGGTAGCCCCGTTTGGCCGGGATGACTCCATATACCGAACCGTGGTACTGATATTCTTCCAGCTGACTATAGATGGAGGCATCATTGTCGAGAATCTGCAATTCCATACCTACATAAGCAGCATCGCCTTCCATCGGGGTGCGGATACCCAGGCCATTGTTGGCTCCGGGGGTAAGTTGAAATTCGAAGCGGAATACAAAATTATCGAATTCGTCTTTGGTGTATAGATTACCGCCATGACTCTTGCTGGGATACAGCACAATATTTCCTTCTTCGGTTATATAATCGGCTGTGTTGCCGGTCCACTTGTGCATATTGGTGCCATCAAACAACACTTCAAAACCTTGTTTTGCTTCTTCCTCCGGGAGTTTAAAGGGCTCAGAACGTGGAATCTCACGAATGTACAGGTCGCGGTAAGCCACCTTGCTGCCATGAGCCTGCAGTTCGATTTGCTCTTCCGGGAAAATCGGCAAATTCCGATCCCAGAAATTCTCCAGAATAACATTGTCGGTTACCAGTTCACCATTGAGATATACTGTAACCCGTTCACCTTTCATGATGATGTGGAAAGTATTCCAGGTTCCAACAGGCAAATCGGCTACTTTTAGTGGTTTAGAGGGGTTAACTTTGTTGTTGTAGAGGCCACCTGAGCCTACCTGAGCACCCACTTTTACACGGGCGGTATCCCAAATCTGTACCTGAGGAGTTCCGCGAAGATAGATACCTGCATCAGGTTCCTTTCCTGGATAGAGTTTCCAATCGACCAGCATTTCGAAATCGCCATAAAGCTTTTCAGTACAAAGATTTTTGCCGGCTCCGGTAAATACCAGTTCACCGTTTTCGATCACCCAACTGGTTGCAGCTTCCTGATTGGCCAATTCCTGTGCTTTCTTCAGATCTGCATTGCTCATCTGTGCACGGGTAAGCGGAGTACCTACCAGTCCCTTCCATCCTTTGAGTGACTGGCCATCGAACATTGGCACAAATCCAACTGTTTTTGCATTCTCATTCAGGTATTTTTGAATTGCATCGCGTTGATAACCCGCATCAGGATTATTCACTTCACGTTTTACCTTTTCAAGTACCGTGGTAGTATATGTGCCGGCCATCTGTGGCTTATCGAGAACGATATTTATAATGGCCTGACATGCAACTTCCTTAAGTTCGGTAGTGTCGAGATATGGTGCTACTACCAACATCGACTGATAGGTTCCGGCTTTTCCCAGACGACTTATAATATCTGTTTTTTGCTGGTTCGTGGTAGCCAACGAGAGTAGTTCACGCAGGAAAATGGTTTGCACTTCGCCTGTTTTACCAGAGGCTGAAATAAGTTTTAATGCTGCTTTAATGGCGTGTGGTGCATTTGCTGCCGATGGATTTGCCCGGAGGATATCGAGTAACAGATAAATGGTTTCGAAATCATTGGAGGTGGTAAGTGCTCTGAAAGCTTCATCCTTGTTGGCTCCAGTCGATTCGTTGTAGGCTTTTGCTACCAGGGCCAGCGATTCGCGGTTACCCGTTCCGGTAAGCAGGGGATAATATAACTGTTTGGACTCCGATTTTTTCATTTCGCGGTTGATGGTTGCAACCTGATTGGCTGCCGGCATTGATGACAGGGCCTGAAGGATGGCTTCCTGTACCGGAGCAACAAAGGCATTGTCTTTTTCTTCAAGCAAAAGGAAAAGAGCCGGTAGGTCTTTTTCGGCTACGATATTTTTTAACACCTGTGCACTGTATTTTTTTACTTCAGCACTGCCGTTTTTCAGTTGGTGCATTACAAATCCCGACAACTGACTGGCCTTACGTGCGCTTAAAACAGAAAGTGCCGCCAGTTTACCCTTTTCGCTGGCTTCGTTGTAAACCGAAACCACTCCCGTACTTATTTCTGCTTTGGTTGAAAGCAATGCTGTTTCAGCCAGTTTAACAGTTTCTTCATCATTGGATTTTAATAAGTTAAGTAATGCTTTTACTGCATCTGTTCCACCGATTTTTGCAGCCGAATGAATTGCAGCTGCCCGCAGTGATTCGTTTTTATTGCTCATATAGGGTAAAATTACCGGCAGTTGAGCTTCCTGAGTTGTATTTCCCAGCCAGTACAAAACTGCTTCCTGTGTTTCGGCATTGCGTTTTGAAAGTCCTTTTACCGCAACAGTTACGAGTTTTTCGTCCGGATTTGGATACAGGCCAAGAGCCGTGTTCACATAGGCTTTATCAGAATCCTTTAAGGCATTCTTTACCAAAACAGCAGGATTGGTTGAAGGCAATTGGGACATCAGATTCAACGCAGCAATTCGAGCTTCGAAATTCTTAATGCGGGTAGCATTGGCCATCAGTTGCTGCACTGGTTTGACTGCTGCCCCGGGATTGCCGTTTTTGATAATCCTGTTGAGTAACTGCTGATAAGCATCCAGCGCATTGGATTTGCCATATTGATAGCCCGCTGCAGCTACTTTTTTCTCAACAGCAACAAGCGAAATGCTGCTTCCGCATTTACTCAGTGCATTCAGGAGTACCTTGTCGCTGACTTCGGTTGCCGATTGGGCCAGTTTTTCGAGAAGGATGGTTTCCGCAGCAGGATTAAAGGTTTGTCCGACAGCATTGATAAGGCTTAATTCGACAGCCGGTGATGCTTGCTTTAAGGCTTCAAGTAGTGCCGTCTGTGCGGAAGGAGAGCCGATGGCCACCAGGGCCTGCGCTGCCGGATCAACCAGCTCGGCATTGTTAAGCAGAGCTGCCAGCGGAGCAACGCTTTCTTCTTCGCCTATCAGCTCCAGCTGACGAATGATGAAGGACTTTATATAAGTATCGCTGGTTCGACTCAATGCTTTAAGGTAAGCACCCGCAGTCATCGGCCGGAATTTCGGATAACGGGCCGAATAATTTGTCCAGCCATTCAATGCATATTCTACCTGAGCATTGTTGCCTTTGGCTGCAGGGTTCATCATCTGAACCAGTTGGAGAATTCCTTCTTCGCCGGAAGTTACCAAATCAGCCATCAGCAGATTAAATTCACGGGGTTTGGAAGCCGGAAGCTGGCTGAGTGCATCGGCGACAATAGTCGAAGCAGTTCTGTTTTTAGGTAATTGTGCCTGTAAGCTACCTGAAATCAGGAAGCTAATCAGAACTAATAATACTAATATTCGTTTCATACGGTAATGATTTTTATTGATTTTTTAGATACTCCAGGGTGCACGCATAGGCTGATCGAGCAAACGATTGGCTTCCGGATCGTTGATAAACTCCTGTGTAACGGGATTGAAATGTAGTGTGCGGTTCAGACGCAACGCGATTACACCCAGGTTTACTATGGTGGATGAACGGTGACCATTGATTTCATTCAGAGCAAATTTCTGACGCGTTTTGATGCTTTCCAGGAAATCGGTGTTCTGAACTGCCGGTTCGGGATAATCGGCCAGCTTGCGCTGCCAGTCGGGAATATCGCAAACAAAGTTTTTGTACACATTTCCTTTGGGGCCTGCAATATACGGAGTGTTAGGAGTCCCGAAATCTTCACCCCACAATACAATCTGACAGCCATCTTCGTAGGTGTAGGTAATTGAATTCCAAACACCTACTGCATCAGGATGCTGCTGTGGAGCATCTACTTCAATTTTTACCGGACTGGTGTAATCCTTATCCAGGATGTATTGCACCGGGTCGATATAATGCTGTCCCATGTCACCCAATCCACCGCCATCATAATCCCAATAGCCGCGGAAGGTAGTGGCAACACGGTGTTCGTTGTAAGGTTTAAAAGGGGCCGGTCCGAGCCACATGTTGTAATCGAAGTCGGCCGGTATTGCCTGAGGTGTCAAATCGGTTTTTCCCACCCAGAAGAATTTCCAGTTGAAACCGGTGTGTTTACTGATGGTTACTTTCAATGGCCAGCCCAGCAATCCGCTCTGAACCAGTTTTTTCAATGGCTTTACCGGTGTGCCAAGTCCGTAAAAAGGATCTTTAAAGCGGAACCAGGTGTTGAGACGGAAGATACGTCCGTACTGTTGAACAGCTTCCACCACCCGTTTGCCTTCCCCTATAGTACGTGTCATTGGTTTTTCACAGAAAATATCCTTTCCTGCCCTGGCAGCTTCTATCGCCATTAGTCCGTGCCAGTGGGGCGGTGTGGCAATGTGTACAATATCCACATTTTTGTCCGAAATCAGATCCCTGAAATCGTGGTACTCACTCACCTTATCTGTCAGTTTCCTGCGGGCTTCCACAAATTGCTTTTTATTGACGTCGCAAATGGCCACCACCCGTGTTCCATCATAGGTAAAGTGCGATCGTCCCATGCTTCCGACCCCGATAACTCCTTTTGTGAGTTGGTCGCTGGGGGCAATATATCCCCTTCCAAGTACGCTACGTGGTACAACGCTGAAAAGAGCCAGCGTGCCAGCAGATTTCAAAAAGTTTCTTCTGTTCGTTTTCATTCGTATTATATTAAATTTTCATTTCCCATCCTTTTTCGTACTCACGACCCCAAAATTTCTCTGCTTTCTTGTCGTTTTTAATGCGACCGGTTACCGGATCGATGTCAAGTGATCGCCCTGCCCGTTGTGCAATATTGCCCAGCTGTACCAGCTGTGTACTGATACATCCGTTCAGCAAATCTGAATTCAATGGGGTACTTTTTTTGATTCCGTTAAAGAAATTTTGAAAGTGCAACGAGTCCAGGTATTGCGATGGCCCCATCAGGTTGCCTTCCTGGTAGCCATCTGTACTGTCGACCTGTTTAATTAGATTGCTCTTCATGTCGTATACCCTATACTCATTACCACCACTCATAACAATACTTCCTTTTTCACCGTAGAAAATAACTCCCACACCATGTCCCTCGGTTGTTTTCGGATTACAGCTACGGCCTTCCCAAACAAACGATTTTTTATTCCCAAATTCAAAACCTATGAGCTGTGTGTCGGGTGTTTCCCAATCGTCCTGATAGAAATAACGACCACCAACCGAGGTTACTTTCGTTGGATATTCGACTTCCATTCCCCAGCGGAGCATATCCACAAAGTGGGTTCCGTTGTTTAGCGCTTCACCGGTTCCCCAATGCCAGAACCAATGCCAGTTATAGTGTACAAAATTATCCTTGAAGTTTTTTACACGGGGAGCGGGGCCCTGCCATAAATCCCAGTTGAGCCATTCGGGAACGGGACTCACTTTTCCAATACCAATCGAAGGGCGGTTGTTGGTGTACCATCCCTTACCGTAATATACTTCGCCGATGGAACCATTGCGCACTTCTTCCATTCCTTTAATGATATTTGTCCACGAGCGACGCTGATTGCCCACCTGAACCACTTTGTTGTATTTAGCAGCTGCACGAATCAGAATTTCATTCTCGGCCGGACTATGACTGGTCGGTTTTTCGAGATAAACGTGTTTTCCCGCCTGCATGGCCATTAATGCTGCCGGTGCATGCCAGTGGTCGGGGGTAGCTACCACCAGAATATCGAAATCCTCCATCAGCATTTGGCGGATATCGACGAACTTTTTGGGTTCTGAACCGGTGTTCTTTTTAATCATAGCCGCAGTTTTCTCAAGTGCCCGTGTGTCGACATCGCATAAATGCGAGATAATGGCTTCTTTTTCAGCAGCAAGTCCGCGTGCCAGGGCAAATCCGCGCGAATTGACGCCCATAACACCAATTCTCAGCTTTTCGTTGGCTCCTAAAATACTGTTGTAGCTTTTAGCGCTTACGCCCGGAATAATTCCGCCTACTGACAAGGCTGCTGTACCTGTAGCCAGATTTTTAAGAAAATTTCGTCGTGATGTCATATGTATGTGTTCTTTAATTTAATTGAAAGCCAAAGCAACTACTTTTATTCGGGATGGCGTCCATCATTTTCGTTATACTATCCTCAAAAAACGTAACATAATTCGTTTTAAAAGGAAAATCAACGTTTCTTGAAGATAGTATTACGTTTTTTAAGGAAATAATCCCTTTTACAAGCTATATATTTGCATCACCAGATAAGTTGTGCTACACAGTATTTATAAACAGCCAACAAATTTAGGCAAAACTTTTAAATAAAAAGGCGATTATTGGCATGAAAACACATCCAACAGCTTCCGAAAAACGCACCCGTTTTTTCTCGATG